>SLIY01000080.1 GCA_007135385.1 Leptolyngbyaceae cyanobacterium CSSed165cm_216 | reverse complement strand
TGAGGCTGAACCCAGCGCTTTTTAATTATTGCGCCCCAGCGCTGAGGGTAATAGTGCCATACCAGTTATTGTTATCAGTGGCCGATTCGTCGGTCGTAGTCGCCTGGTTGTCTATAAATGTGGGCATCGCCCCCAGCGCTCTCACCTGGGGGGTAATACGCCCGTGAGCGGTAGCTTCTGGAGGGGGCACAAAGATGGCGCCACCCTTTCCCTGCCCAGGATTAGCCCCATCCCCAGGGATCGCTTCGTTATGCTCAAACACGGTGTTGTGCAAAATCAGTCGCCCAGCCCGCAAGAAGATGGCACCGCCTAAACCGCCGCCACCGCCGCCCAACCCGACAGACCCATCACCGCCGCCCAAGCCACCCATACCTGGGTTCCCTGGTTCCCCAGGTAAACCAAAGTAGCCCCCGGCCCCACCCCAGCCACCGGCCCCGCCGCCGCCGCCAAAGCCACCATTGCCCCCATTGCCCCCGCTACCGCCATTGCCGCCATTGGCCGTGGGGGTCTGGGCATCGCCGCCGCTGCCGCCATTGCCCGCATTGCCGACCCCACCCAAGCCGCCGCCGCCACTAAAGGTGGCCACTCCCAGGGTGCCCAGATCGCCCATGGGGCCACTACCGCCAAACATACCGACACCGCCGTTGCCACCGTCGCCACCGTTGCCGCCGTTACCCCCCTCCGGGCCACCATCCCCGCCGTTGCCGCCATTGCCAGCGTTGCCCAAGCCCCCAAACCCGCCTCCACCAGCAAAGGCGATGGTGCCAATACCGCCAATGCCAATACCGTTGGCCCCAGCGATCGCGCCGCGATTGGCCCTGAACCGATCATCCACCGTATCGATGGTGACCCCTTTGGGGGTCACGGGCAGAGCATCGGCCTGGTGAATCCCAATACCGTTGACCCCGGCAATCGCGCCGCGGTTCAGGGTATAGCGTTGCTTTTCTAGCCGAATAGCCGTGTCCTGGGTGGCCTGGCGAGGTAAACCACGGCCACCCACCGCCTGATTATCCACAAACCGCACGTTGGTCAGGGTAACCTTGCCATCGTTAATCAACAGCCCCCCCCCCATGCCAGCGCTGCCCCCAGCCCCCTGGAGGCCATCATCCCCAGCGGCTAATCCGTTCGCTACGGTTAAATCACGAATAGTGACATCGCCACCGTTGACCCTCAGCACCCGGTGTTTTCCCTGGCCACTGAGGGTATCATCCCCATTACCAACCAAAAAGAGGTTGCTGGCGATCGGCGGTAGAGGGCTCGCTAGGGCAATGGTGCCACTAATGGCACTCAGGGAGATCAAATCATCTTCTGGGGTTTGGTTAGCCTGGTGAATGGCGGTTCGCAGGGTGCCAGGGCCACTGTCCGCCGTCGAAGTGAGGGTAATTTGCTTCAGCACCCGGGGCAGGGTGGACAGGGTGGCTGTAGGCCAAGGTAAAGAGGTCTGAATCTGGCCTAGGGCGGTTTCCAGCACCCAGTCACCCCCCAGGGCGGCTGGGCCGGTGAGCGTTGTTGAGGCCGCCACATCCGCCTGGGTTAAAACCTGGACAGTCGCTAAAAACTGCTGTCCTTCGCTCCCCTGGGCCACTTCACAGCCGTAGATCAGCAGGTCAGCCCCAGGGCGTAAAAACGATCGCCACTGTTTCAGCTCATCGTTCCACTGCTGCAGGTTGTCGAGTCGCAGTTCTTCTCCCCCCAGGACCAGGCCGCCAGGGCGACCGTGGGTAACGAGATGGACAGCCCTAACATCCTGGTAGTTAGCTAAAGCCTGGGTTACCGCCGCCAACCCCTGGTCCGGCGGCACCACCACCGTTTGGTGATCAGCTAACAGCCCCTGCTGCCATGGGGCCTGATTAGCTAGGGTGCTATCGATCACGACAATTTCCGATGACCCTCGCCAGTGGGCCGCAACCAGTCCTCCCCAACCCGGAAACCACCAGAGGCTACTAACCAGACCCACCACCAGAATCAAGCCCAGGGTGATTAGCCTCGCCCTAACTCTCTTTGGCCGGGGGAATGAAGCTCGTTGTCCACCCATAACCCTGTCTCCGGGATGATGGCCCCGACCTCCCGACTGGATAGAGTGATGAATGGTTGTACCCCGATTCTGCTGAGGCTGCCCCATGGTGCTACTGACCCTGTCTAAGCGTTGCTTGATGTTAGATATAGCCAAAAGGCTAAGAACAATCTACCGTTGTGCCTAGCCTTTTGGCAGCACACCTGGTTACCCGTATCCCCTGCGCCTGCTAGGGCTTAACGGGGCCTAACTCACCCCCGTCAGCAGGAGCTAAGACGATCGACGCACCGCAGTTCTCCTTGGCGGTCAAGCTAGGGGCATCCCCTGATCACCTACCAGAATCGTCAAGCGTTGTTACCCCACTTTCTCATTCATCTTTGTATGATGAGATGGCATACAGCATACAGCCCTATGATCTTATCGTCTCCCCCTACCATTCGCCGTGGTAAGTCTCTTTACGAGCAGGTTTACCAGGCGCTGCGGTCGGCCATTTTGACCGGGGAGTTGGCCCCTGCCGATCGCTTGGTAGAAACTCAGTTGGCCGAGTGGCTACAGGTGAGCCGTACCCCCCTACGGGAGGCCCTACGACAGTTGCAACAAGAAGGATTGGTGACAGCTGATATCAGCGGCGGCTTGCGGGTGACAACGATTACGGCAGCGGACGCCCGTGAGCTTTATGACTGTCGCTTAGCCTTAGAATGTTTGGCGGTGACTGGGGCCTGCAACCACGCTACCCCCGAGCAACTGCAGCGGATCGAAGCCTGTGTGATGCAGGCCGAATCTATCGGTGCCCTCAGCCCCGAGAAGCCCGACCAGTTACCGCCTCAACAACTGTTAGATGTGGATTATCAGTTCCACCATTTGATTGCCGAAAGCTCAGGGAATCAACGGCTGATTACCTTGCTAGACAGTCTGTTTGATGCCATGGCCCTGTTGCGCATTCAAACCCTAAAGCAAAATCCCAATGTGCTAGACATTCGCCTAGAACACCGACAAATTTATGACGCCATTGCTAGCCGAGACCCAGAACAGGCTACAGCCGCCATTACCAGCCACCTGACGGCTAGTAAACAACGGGTGGTGAGAGAAATTGAAAGCTATCAGGGTAAAGCCGGAGTTCATCAAACCTGAGCACTGAATCACTCATGGGATAGCACTTTCCCAATTCAAAACTGAGAACTGGTATAAAACCTACCCGTTGGACACCAGCAGCAAGTCTAGGGCTGCCTCCCCCCCCTGCCCCCTATCCCAAAGCGGATTGGGCGGCCTGGGTGATGGCATACAAATCAACTGCTGGCATGTCAACTGCTGGCATGGAAGGGGTTGGGGTAACTCCAGCGGTAGGTTCAGCCAGCCACAGCAGGTATTCAAGATTGCCAGCGGGTCCCACCAGGGGAGACCAGGTGAGTCCTTGGTACTGCCAGCCCAGGGTTTGGGCACTGGCCAGGACAGCGGCGATCGCATCCGCCTGATCCCGAGGATCACGCACCACCCCCTTCTTTCCTACTCGATCGCGCCCCACTTCAAACTGGGGTTTCACCAGCAGCACCACCTCCCGGGGGGAGACCAGCAACGCCCATAAGGCAGGCAACACTTTAGTTAAGGAAATAAACGACACATCCATCACCCCCAAGTCGGGGCGGGGATCATCATCTTGATACAGCTGATCGGAAGTGAGATGGCGCAGATTAGTCCGTTCTCGTAACACCACCCGTGGATCCTGACGCAGGGACCAGGCCACCTGGCCATAGCCCACATCAATGCCGTACACCCGCGCCACCCCTGCTTGCAGCAAACAGTCGGTAAAGCCTCCGGTGGAAATGCCGCCATCTAGGGCGATGCGGTCAGTCACCACAATGGGAAATTCGGCCAGGGCCTTGGCTAGCTTTTCGCCCCCTCGCGATACAAAGGGCGATCGCGCCTTCACCTTCACCTCGGCATCGCTGGCAATCGGAGTACCGGGTTTATCCACCACTGTCTGGTTGACCTGCACCTCCCCAGCCCGGATCAGCCGCTGGGCTAGCTGCCGCGACTCGCATAGCCCCCGCTCCACTAGCAAGGTATCTAAGCGTTGTTTAGCCACCGGTCTGCCCCGTTGACGCTTGCCGCTGCCCCCGTTGGCGGGCGGCCAGTTGCTCAAGCTGCTGCTTGACTAGCACCAGGCCCGCTTGGGTCCCCTGCTGATTGTAGAGATCACTGGCTTTGACCAGGGCGGCCACCGCCAGTCCGTCATTACCGAGATTGGCATAGGCTAAGCCACTGTTGTGGTAGGCTTCGGCACAGGCCGGCTCTAGACTAACCACGCGGGAAAAGGCCTCCATCGCTGGGCCGTAGCGTCCCTGCTGAAAAGCATCACACCCTGACTGGAAAGCCTTTCTGACCTGGTCTGACAGGGGCAAAGAGAGATCCAACACGGGCATAGCAAACAGCACACTGTTGCCCAAGGGACGACGATAGGCCCACAGCATTGAGCCCATCCCCACCCCCAATATTCCCAGCACCACCGCTAGCCAAATTCCCAATTCCATCAGTTGTTTGTACCCCGCCACCGGATGATATTCAGGCCAATTGTAGGCCACTGACCGCGGATTGAGCAGATATAGGGGGCTGCCTTGACTTCTTCCCAAACAAAATATTGCGGCCTCTAACCCATCGTCCAGCCATAACCTAAGATGGGGCCAGGGGTGGCCTAAGGTTGGACAGGTGTTCCCTATTTGTAGGGTGGCTAGTTACACTGGAATTTAGAGAAATCGTTATCTGACTTGGTAGATTAAGTTTGAACCCAAGTCCAGACACGGAGTTTTGCCTGTGGGAAAACTACAGATCCCGAGCTGGGCTTGGTATAGCGTTGTTACTATGGGCTGTTGTTGTCAAGTCGTCTGGGGGTCTTGGAGTTTTGCAGATGAGCAATAAAAATTCGTATGAATTGCTAGGGTTGACAGAGGCCTCCACCTTTGAGGAGATCCAGGAGGCGCGCGATCGCATGATCCAGGAGTGCGGTAACGAGCCCAAGCAAAAAGAAGCGATCGAAGCCGCTTACGACACCATCTTGATGGAGCGGCTACGGTTACGTCAGGAAGGCAAAATCAAGGTGCCCGATCGGATCCGTTTTGCTGAAAATCTACCCGAATCTCCCCCGCCAACCAAAGCGGTGCCTAATGTATCCCGCCCTGAGTGGCTATCTAACCTGGTGGATAGCCCCAGCCGAGATGAGGTGCTGTGGCCAGCCGTTACCTTCGCGGGGTTAGGCCTGTTTGGGTTCTATGCCCCCTCCTTTGCCTTGGCTATTGCCATTGGGGCCACCATTTATTTCCTCAATCGCAAAGAAAATCGCTTCTGGCGCGCTGTATTACTCACCATCGGTGGGCTGGCAGCGGGCTTGACCCTAGGGCTGACTGTGGGGCAGTTGCTGATTCCCCAAGGAGCGCAGATGGCCTGGGCCAGTACTGATGCGATCGCGGCGGCGGTTACCTGTCTTTCATTGTGGACCGTCAGTAGTTTTCTGCGGTAGGCCATAGAAGAGGCAGAACCTCTGGGGAGCGTGCCCACGCAGAGCATGGGCACGAGAGCATGACAGGTGCGCCATAGGCACAAAATTCCCGCCTTACGTTGTGCCTCGTCAAGAGGATGGGTAGGCGTGGATATTCGAACGTTTAGGGCTCCTGACTGATGGAGTCATGATTAAGTGCTAAGCTGCCTCGTTTAGCCTGTTCGCGCTCGATCGCCTCAAATAGAGCCTGAAAATTACGTTCCCCAAACCCTCGCGCGGCGATCGTCACCCCACCGTTCGACACCACCTGCCGCTGAATAATCTCAAAAAATACTGTCGGGATCTCTAAAAACGGTTGGGTAAAGGTTTGCAGCAGCCGCACCTGGGACAAATGGGCTTCCCAATCAACTAAGATTTGCAGTTCCGCTAAAGCCTCATCCAGGTGGGCATCGGGCTGGAACCCCTGACGCCGGGGTAGAGCGTCGTAATAGGTGGGAGGCACCTCTAAAAATTGCACCCCGGCCCAGCGCAGATGACTGACGGTACGCAAAATGTTGCCGGTATGCAAGGCCACATGCTGCACCCCAGATCCCCGATTCCAGTAGAGAAACTCCTCCACCTGGGAATTCACGGTCGTGGACTCATTCACTGGAATTTGGGCTCCCCCTTGGGGGTGAGCTAACACCTGGCTGCGCAGACCCGATTTAGCCGTATCGATGGCAAATCGCTGCTGGGGTTGAAAGCCCAACTGCCGAATGTACCAGTCTCTAGCCAGGGACAACTCGCCTTTGGCCACATTCAACACCGCATGGTCGATGCGATCGAACGGGAGATGATCTGGGGCGGGGGGTGGCGATGATCCCGACGGGATACCAGGAATCCAGCCTGGGGGCTGGTGGGTCTGCACCAGGGTATGGCGTAAATTCCCCCACCCTTGGATTTGACACCAACACCCTCGCCCCTGGGGATCGGCCTGAATGGGCTGAAGCACTTGGCCCCCCGCTTGCACCACCTGGCCCAGAGTTTGATCCAGGTCGCTCACCCGGAGGGCGACATCCCCAATGCCTGGGGGGTGTTGTCTAAGGTAGGTGGCTATGGAGTTGGCATCGCTGTTCTCAGCCCCGTTCTCAGGCCCGTTCTCAGGCGCTTGCAGCCCTGGCTGAGGCGCGATCGCCCTGGGGGTACTAAACAACAAGGGAACTTGGCCCAGATAAATCAAGGCGGTCTGGCTGATGCCTAGATCAACGACAGTGCCGCCCCACTCCTTAACAAAGCGATCGCGCCAAGGACCGACGTCATCAACATAAAAGTGCAGGTGGTTGAACTCCATGGGGGCAACATGCTGGTAAAGACGGTGGAGAGTCGGGCAAAGTGTGTTCCAGCTAATTCGTCCAGAAGATTGACTCACCTAAGCCCTAGGGCTTAGGTCAGCGTTCCCATCAAAGTGACTTAGATGGCATACCTTAACAGCTCAACTCCCCCCACACTGTAATCACATCCTATAGTCCTGTCAGCCTCCCTCAAAGGCTTGATTTGTCTAAACCTTTCCCTTTGGGGCCGTGTGAACATCGTGCCTGGGCTAGGACTGGGCTAGGCGAACGGCCGCTAGCAGGTCACTGTGAACCTCTGGGGATGAGGCAATCAGCAATCCAGGTCGCATGTAATCGTCACAGGCGTGCAGGGGCGGTGGTGGCGCCCCGGCTAGGGTCGTGACAATATGTCCCATTTCTTGGGCCATAAAGGCCAGGGCGGCCCCATCGATAAACTGCCCCTTGGCCAGCACAGCCCCGGCCAAGTCGCCACTGAGCAGACCGTTAAAGTTAGGGATTTGGGTCGTTTTAGAATAGTCCGTTTTGGTGTGGTAGACCTGGTAGCGATCGCCCAGGTGCGGTACCAGAGCGCCCATTTGCCAGCCCAGACAAATAGCCGGTTTTGGGGAACTAATCCGCAGGGGCTGACAGTCCTCTAGGGGCTGATGTAACTGCCCGCGAAAAGTCCCCTGCCCCCTGAGGGCATAGTAGTAGAGGTCTTGGCCAGGGGTAATGGCCAGGGCCGCTTCATAGTCATCGACATTAAGCACCCCCAAAATCACCTGATAGTTACGGTGCCCATCGAGGTAGAACTGGGTGCCATCGATCGGGTCAAGGGTAATTAGGTAGTCCCCTTGGGGGCCTAAATCCGTGGCTCGAAAGTACTTGGTGTTGTAGGTTTGCGCATGTTCCTCGCCATAGAACCGTACCTGCGGCAACAGACCGAGCAACACCACTTCCACCATCGTTTGAATGGAAAGGTCAGCATCGCTGAGGGCCGAGGCAAAGAAATTGTCGCCTTTATCAGTTTTGTCAGGCTGGGCCTGAATTTTGGTCTGAATCTGGTGGGCATAGGCCCCAGCGGTGGTTAGATAGGGCAGCAGGGTCGCTAAGATCTGCCGGGGTGTCGGTTGAGTCGTCATAAATACACGAAACCATTAAGGCAAAGCATCCCCATTTACGCATGTTTATCCAGGTTTATGATGGGAGGCATTGCATCTTAAACCTGGTTCTATGTTTGTAAACTATATTTCCCTGATGCTAATCAACATGGTGGCCGGGTTAGTCCTGCTGGCCGATTTTGTCTATCGGGGACTAGACGGAGCCAATCTCAAACGTTGGATCCCTGGGTTTGGCTTGGTCGGCGGCATTGCCCTGGTCACCGGGTTACATATGACCCTGACCTGGCCCGTGCCCGGCAGCTTTAACATTTCCTTTGGTGAAACCACCCTTTTGTTTGGGGCGCTTTACGTTATGGCGGCGATCGCGATCGCCCAGGGTTGGGATTTACTCACCGTAACCATTTATGGTTTTTTCGCGGGGCTGATGTCGGTGGTAGTGGGCTTGCGCATCATCAGCCTAGAGCAAACCCGTCAGCCCTTCGTGGCGGGCCTAGGGTTTATATTGACGGGCCTGGGGGGAATGTTGTCAGCCCCTACCCTGGTATACCTGCGCTACAATCAGGGCTGGCGCACCCTAGGCGCTATGGTGCTGCTGCTGGCAGCGGTAATCTGGGCGATCACGGGCTATCAGGCCCTCTGGGGCCATATGGATCGCTTTAGCGACTGGCAGCCCCCCATGATGGTCGATTTCGATGATCGATAACGACGGGTGATCGACAACGACCGTTAAGAGAATGTCATTGAAATCAGCCGAGTACTGCGACTGCAACATAAGTCGGCCCACAAGGCCTGATACCTGCCCCCTTAAACCTGACCATCTCAGCAACGGTGGTCATATTGCTGCCAGGCTGTACCCGTCAATGCAGGCCTGGCTCAATTTGACTGAGGGGGATAAAGCATTCGGTGGGTAGGAGGACCGGCTTATCTCCGAAAATTAGCTTGCCCCGGTGAGTTTTAGTGCTAATGGCGATACCAATGGGGCGTTGAATATCTTCGGGGTGCACTTCGTAATAGGTGCGATAAATCTGGCGAGCCGACTTGAGCAAGGCCGGATTAAGCAACGCTGGCAACGGATTGCCATCCATTGGCGGTGCAGCGGGCTGACTCGTTTGACTCGTAGACGGGGGATTCTGTAGACCGTACACGGCTCACCTGCGACTCATCTGACACGACTGTAATCGATCTACCCAGGGGCAGCAAACTGTAAAGTTTTGTCAACCTTATCCTTCAAGGGCGCTCAGCAGAGCATCCCCCATGGCTTTGCAGCCGACCCGGGTCATATTGTCCGCCATGATATCGCCAGTTCGGTATCCCTGATCTAAAACCTTGGTCACGGCTTTTTCTAAGCGATCGGCGGCCATGGGCTGATCCAGGGCATAGCGCAGCATCATCGCCGCACTCAGCACTTGGGCCAGGGGGTTGGCCTGATCTTGTCCGGCAATGTCAGGGGCCGACCCATGCACGGGTTCATAAACCCCAGGGCCATCGGCCCCCAAACTGGCAGAGGGCAACATGCCAATGCTGCCAGTCAGCATGGCGGCGGCGTCAGATAAAATGTCGCCGAACAAATTACCCGTGACAATGGTGTCAAACTGCTTGGGCCAGCGGATCAACTGCATGGCAGCATTATCAACATACAAATGGCTGAGGGTAACATCCGGGTAGTTAGCGGCTAAGGTGGTGATGCGATCGCGCCACAGCTGCGACACTTCCAGCACATTGGCCTTATCCACCGAGCACAGTTGCCCCCGCCGCTTTTGGGCGGTTTCAAACGCCACCTTGCCAATTCGATCAATTTCGCTGTCGGTGTAGGCCATGGTGTTCACCCCTCGTTTTTGCCCCGTTTCCGTGGCAAAAACGCCCTTGGGGGTGCCAAAGTAAATGCCCCCCGTCAGCTCGCGCACCACCATGATGTCCACCCCTTCTACCACCTCTCGCTTCAGGGAGGAGGCATCGATCAGTTGGGGCAGAATGGTGGCTGGACGCAGATTGGCAAACAGGCCCAGCCCTGCCCGCAAGCCCAATAGCCCCGTCTCGGGCCGCTGCTGTCGGGGTAGGGTATCCCACTTATAGCCCCCAATCGCCGCCAATAACACTGCATCGCTCTCTTGACAACGGGTCAGGGTCTCCTGGGGCAGGGGTTCTCCGGTTTCGTCAATCGCTGCCCCCCCAATCAGCGCCTCCTGAAACTCGAAACTCAGATCCAGCTGACGACCCAGGGCCTTTAGCACGTCCACCGTAACAGCCATAATCTCAGGGCCAATGCCGTCGCCAGGTAACAGGGTAATGCGATAAGAAGAGGTCATAGCGTTGGAGAAAGGGAAACGTAAGTAGGATGCATAACGCCGGGGCGAGGCTCTGCCAAAGCAAGCCAACCAATGTCAGCCAATATACCTGGGCCATAGCCACCGACCGATTCAATATCATACCCCCAGGGGTCCCCCCTGACGCCCTCATCCCGCCGTGGACGTTCCCTATGTCTCCGTTACCCGCCAGGGCGGACACACCGGTCCGCCCCTACGTCTCCCCACCCCCCACTCGTGGGTTACGGCGGCATTTAAGTGACCTGGCAATTGCCCCAACCCTGACCGCCTAACTCACGCTACGAATCCAAAATCCAAAATCCAAAACCTCCCCACCTCCCCATGCCCCAATACCTCTACCTCCACGGCTTCGCCTCTGGTCCCCAATCCCAAAAGGCCCAGGCGTTTAAGCGCCGCTTTCAGCAAATCGGGATTCCCTTGATCATCCCCGACCTCAACCAGGGAGACTTCTCTACCCTCACCCTCAGTCGGCAAATCCAGCAGGTGAGCGAGTTAGTAGAGGCCAACCCAGGCCCCACAGTACTGATTGGCTCTAGCCTGGGAGGGCTGACCGCCGCCTGGGTTGCCCAACAGCCTCAGGTCCAGAATTACATTACTAAGCTGGTGCTGTTGGCACCGGCCTTTCAGTTTTTAGACCAGTGGCTGACACGCCTGGGGAAGGCTCAGATCGAAGCCTGGCGAACCCAGGGCACCATGCCGGTATACCACTATGCCTATCAGCAACCGTTGCCTTTGCAGTACAGCTTTATCACCGATGCTCAGGACTACAATGACACCGCGTTGACGGCCCCCATTCCCACCTTGATCCTGCACGGCACTGACGATCAAGTTATTACCATCGAGGCCAGCCGCGTTTATACCGCTACCCGTCCCTGGGTGCGGCTGGTGGAGTTGCCTAGCGATCACGCCCTGGGAGATGTCAAGCAGGCGCTGTGGCAACACACCCAACATTTTCTAGCCGCGCCCAGCTAAGGGATGTGCCTCAAGATGAAGTACCCGCTAGGGCAGTTACCCCATCCCATTTGGATTCTCTCCCGCTTGCGTGGGAATCACGTTGGACCTTGCTTAACTTGCGAGTCCCTAAGTCTTATTCCAGCCCTAGGGCTGCGAGGGGGTCAAAACAGCGATCGCACTGGCACTGCCACCTCTGGAAAGGCCAGCGGTGATGCCGTACCTTGGCGCAGATGCTGCTTCACTTGATAGTCCCCCTCTAGGGGCTGATGGTAAATCAGCAGTTCGCGATCGCGCAGATTGACCACCCAATAGTCTTTAATCTCAGCGGCAGCATAAATATACCGTTTGTCGTCCATATCCTTGGCCAAGCTCTGATCGGCCACTTCCACCACCAACGACACAGTTGTCGGGATCGGGTGGGTTTGGCTGGGGTCGGTCTCGGGGTCCACCAGAAGGATATCTGCTTGAGGCTGACTAGCGGTTGTAGCCATGGCAATAGGTTGCCAGGTCAGCACCCGATAGCGTCCCTGGGCTTGTTCACTTAATAGCCCTGCCATCTGTGCCACCCGCTGATCGTGATAGTCTCCTTCTGCCGCCAACTCGACGATCAAGCCGTTCAAGAGCTCTAGCTGACGATTCGCTAACAGGTCGGCCTGACGGAGCCGCTGATAGTCGTCTAAGGTCCAGCGAGCCAGGGTCGCTACCATAGCCTCACCTCATGATGTGATTTGGTTTTAGACATCCTCACCTATATCTATGATAGTGCGTGGCTTTAGCTACTATGGGCGATGGGCCTTGTTTCAAGAACTGCAACCCCTGTGCCACAATTGGCCCAATCCTTTACCGTAAAGACAGGTGGTAACGGTGGAGTCGTCTACTCGTCGGCAACCTGGTGCCCAACCCAGGGATCCTAATCT
>SLIY01000354.1 GCA_007135385.1 Leptolyngbyaceae cyanobacterium CSSed165cm_216 | reverse complement strand
TAAACAGCTCTAGAGGGCAGAGATAACCACGCCCCTTTCCCGGCTCCGCTAAGATAGCAATGCTGCCCATTCCTGTTGCTTGTGACTTCACCGCCTAACGACCCCCAGCTAGAACCTTTGACCCGCATGCAGGTATTAGCGGCCATGGGGGTTACCGCAATCGTGCTGCTCGTCATTGCCCGGGTCTGGCTCTACTTTGATCCGGCTGGCCTCCTGCCGTTTACCGTTTCCATCCAAGCTGGCCTGATTGGGGTGGCTATGGGGCTGGGGATTACCCTGGCTAGTGCTGCTGTCTATCAGCTCTGGCCAGCCTATCGCAAAAGTGCTGATAGCTACTTGGTAATGGTGCTGCGTCCCCTGCATTGGCCTGACCTGATTTGGCTGGGGTTACTGCCTGGTCTCAGCGAAGAACTGCTGTTTCGGGGGGTGATGTTACCCGCGATTGGTCTTAATAGCTTAGGAATTGTGGTGTCTGCCGCCAGCTTTGGCATTTTGCACCTGAGCAGTCCACAGCAGTGGCCCTATGTTATCTGGGCCACGACCATTGGCCTGGTGCTGGCGACTGGGGCTGTGGTCACTGGCAATTTGCTGGTGCCAGTTCTAGCCCATGTGGTCACTAACCTGGTCTCCAGCCTGGTCTGGAAATTCCGTCAGACCACTGCCCCCTCCTAAAGAGGGCCAGGGTATTCCATGCAAGGATGATCCATTGGGTCGGCTTGGTCGGCTGCGGCCCGATGACGAATCGAACCCGTGACAGGGTTACTCTTTGTTAAAATTTTTAACGCTGGCATTGCTGTTAACACGCCGAAATCAGCACTTGAGTGACGCCAGTGGGCTTAGGTACATCACCATGGGGCACTATCATCGCGTATGGCAAAGTTTAACTCTCTCCAGCCCTCTCCTCGGTTTGATCGGGCCGCCCTAGAAAATATGTTGACACCGCCGGAGGCCAATCAAGGCTGGACCATCGAAGCCAGCGAAGAGCTCTATCGCATTCACAGTTGGGGCGATCCCTATTTCTCGATTAATGCCGATGGTCATCTGACCGTTTCCCCCAAGGGCGATCGCGGTGGTTCCCTTGATTTGCTTGAACTAGTGGAAGCCATCAAACAGCGCAATCTGAACCTGCCGCTGCTGATTCGTTTCTCTGACATTTTGGAGGACCGGATTGAGCGGATTAATGCCTGCTTTGCCAAAGCGATCGCCCGCTACAAATATAACGGTGTCTACCGGGGAGTCTTTCCCGTCAAGTGCAATCAGCAGCGACAGTTGCTTGAAGACGTGGTCCGGTTTGGCAAGCCCTACCAGTTTGGTCTCGAAGCCGGATCTAAACCCGAGTTGTTGATTGCCCTGGCCACCCTCGATACCCCAGGGGCACTGCTGATCTGCAATGGTTACAAAGACAAGGACTACATCGAAACCGCCATGCTGGGCCAGCGCCTGGGGCAACGGCCCATTGTGGTGATCGAGCAGATGAACGAGGTAGACATTGCCATCGAAGCGAGTCAGCGCCTCGGCATCCGACCGGTACTGGGGGTGCGGGCTAAGCTAAGTACCCAGGGAAGTGGGCGCTGGGGGGTTTCGGCTGGCGATCGGGCCAAGTTTGGCCTCACAGTACCGGAAATTTTGGCGGTGGTAGAGCGATTGTACCGAGCGGACATGCTCGACTGCTTGCAGTTACTGCACTTTCACATTGGGTCCCAAATTTCGGCCATCAGCGTCGTTAAAGAAGCCCTGCGGGAAGCCAGCCGCATCTATGTGGAGCTGGTGGGCCTGGGGGCTAACATGCAGTACTTAGATGTGGGCGGGGGCCTAGCGGTTGACTATGACGGTTCCCAAACTAGCTTTTATGCCTCTAAAAACTACAGCACCCAAAACTACGCCAATGATGTGGTGGCCGAAGTCCAGGAAGCTTGTCGAGTGAAGGGGGTGACTGTCCCCACCCTGGTGAGCGAGAGTGGGCGGGCTGTCATTTCCCATCAATCGGTGCTGGTGTTTGATGTACTGGGCAGTAGCGATGCCCCCTCCCAGGGGGACATCGATGTCCCCGAAGAAAGTGACCACGTCATCTTACGAGAGCTATACGATATTTACCAAAACCTGAATGCCAGCACCGTTCAAGAGTTGTACAACGACGCCATTCAGTTCAAGGAAGAAGCCATTAGCCTGTTCAACTTTGGCTACCTCAGCCTGGCCGAGCGGGCTCAGGCCGAGCGACTCTTTTGGGCCTGTTGCCGCAAGGCACTGTCGGTGGTTAGCGATGCCGATTACGTACCGGAAGACATCGAAGACCTGAATCAGACGATGGCCTCGATCTACTATATTAACCTGTCGGTATTTCAGTCCATGCCTGACACCTGGGCTATCGACCAGGTGTTTCCCATTTTGCCCATCCATCGCCTAAACGAAGAGCCCTCCTGCCGGGGCACCCTGGCCGATCTCACCTGTGACAGCGACGGCAAACTCACTAAATTTATCGATCTGCGGGATGTAAAGCATGTGCTGGAATTGCATCCCCTGCAGCCAGGTCAACCGTATTACTTGGGGATGTTTTTGGGAGGAGCCTACCAGGAGATTATGGGCAACCTGCACAATTTGTTTGGTGATACTAACGCCGTTCATATCCACATGACCCCAAAGGGCTACCAGGTGGAGCACGTGGTCAAAGGCGACACTATGACTGAGGTATTGGGCTATGTGCAATACGACGCGGAAGATATGGTGGAAAATATTCGCCGCCGTTCTGAACGGGCGCTCCACGATAACCAGATCACCCTGGAAGAGTCTCAGTTGTTAATCAAGCACTACGAGCACAGCCTCGGCCAGTACACCTATTTGATTTAGTGGGGTATTGGGTATCAGGTTTCGGGCATTGGGTTTCGGGCTATACCCTGACACCTGACACAAGCACCTATTTTGCCCCTTGAAACCTTTACAACACATTCGCCTGGTAAGGCTCAAAGCTGTCACAGTCTCCTTTTTTAACGGTGATGACCGTTTTCACCCCTCCTCGACGGGTAAAGTCGCCTATTACCCGCAGGCCATAGGGGGCCAATTCGCTCCACAGGCGATCGGTAATTTGGTTGGTTACCCCTTCGTGGCTAATGCGCTGGTTACGAAACCCGTTGACGTAAAGCTTAAAGGCTTTAAGCT
>SLIY01000106.1 GCA_007135385.1 Leptolyngbyaceae cyanobacterium CSSed165cm_216 | reverse complement strand
GGGTACTCTCCAACTGCTCAGCTATGCCTACCAATATCAACAAGCGGATGGTTCCCTAATTTTTCGCTACGACAACGCTAAGCATAGGCCAGCATTGGAGTTTGAGTGCCATAAGCATCAGGCGGACGACAGCATTATCCCGGCAGATCCTCCAACGATTCGAGCTTTAGTGGAGGAGGTGATGGATTGTATGGCTCGCCGACCGTAACGATCCAAGCACATTAGAGATTCGGATTGGCTCTTAAGTAGCCTTTCCCTATGCTTGCCACTATGAGTCAGTAATCTGGCCCGGGGGGCTTGTATTATGGTGTAGCATAGTTGCAAAATTGTAATGGGCTCGGTTTGCTGGTGCGATCGCGGTCCCCGCCCCCCCTTAGCTTCCTTCTAACGCCATGAAGTTTCTTCTAAGCAACCCTTCACCCCTTCCCCACGTTCTGGTGATTCGCCTTAGAAGTCATGGCCAAAACACTCTTATCTGCCCAGGATCTCAGTTACGGGTTTGACCCGATCGCGCCTTTATTTGAACAAATTAACATCAGCCTTCAATCCGGCGATCGCGTTGCCCTGGTAGGACGCAACGGCAGCGGCAAGTCTACCCTGATGAAACTGTTAGCGGGGCAGCTGCAACCCACCCATGGAGCAATTTCGCGGTATGGCTCAATGGCCTACGTGCCCCAGGTCAGCACTGTTCGTCAGACCAGACCGTCAGAGACGATCCTGGAATTTCTCAGTGCTGCCTCAGAAGACTGGTGGTACATGGATGAGGTCTTGCAGACTCAGCTCCATACCCAGCTCGATTTATCTCTGCCCATCGCCAGTTTGAGCGGAGGGGAACTGACGAAGCTGCTGCTGGCGATCGCCCTCGCGCCCGCCCCAGACATCCTGCTGCTGGATGAACCCACCAATCACTTGGATTTGCTGGCCCTAGAGCACCTCCGGGCCTGCCTGGAGCAGTTTCCAGGGGCACTGGTGATCGTCTCCCACAAGCCCTATTTTCTCGATCAGGTGGCCTCGACCACCTGGGAGCTAACGCCCCAGGGACTGAACGAGTACGGCGGCAATTACACCCTTTACCGTGAGCAGAAGCAAACCCAACTCTCGGCGGCGGAGCGCTCCCACGAGGTGGCCCAAAAAGCGCTGAAACGGGCCAAAGCGATGGCCCTGGCGGAGCAAAAGCGAGCGGCCCGATCCCAACGCGGGGGTAAACAAAAGGCCCAGAGCAGTGGCATGTGCAAGATGGCCCAGCACTACTTTGCCAACCGGGCCTCTGGCACGGCGGGTACGGCAGCTAAGCGTAACCAGGCGGCCATTGCCCAGGCGGCCCAGCGGGTGGCTGCAACTAAGGTAAAAACCACCAAAGCCACCACCCTGCACCTGGAAGAAACCAACCAAAAACGCCGAACCCTACTGGACATTCGCGATGGCTGCCTCAGGGTGGGGGAGACTACCCTGGTTCGGGATATTCAGCTACAGGTGGTGGCGGGCGATCGCATCACCCTGGCCGGAGCCAACGGCTCTGGCAAGTCTAGTCTGGTCAAGGCCATCGTTGCGGCAACTGAGGCGGTCGGGCTCGAAGCCGCAGACCTACGGCTGGCTGACCCGCTGGCGATCGTCTACCTGGATCAAACCTATGAGCTGATCGATCGCCGCCGCAGCGTGCTGGACAACATGCAAGCCGCCAACCCAGCGCTGCCTTACCAACACCTACGCCAGCAACTCGGGCATTTTTTGTTCTTTAACCAGGCGGTCAATCAGCCCGCCTCAAGCTTGAGCGGGGGAGAACTGGCCCGGCTGGCTATGGCCATGATCAGCATCGCGAACCTTGACCTGCTGATTTTAGATGAACCGACCAATAATCTGGATATTGCCACCGTTGAGACCATGATTGGTGCCATCAATGACTACCGGGGAGCGCTGTGGGTGATTTCCCACGATCTGGACTTTTTGAGCCAAATCGAGATCAACCGGGCCTTTAAGCTGAGAGAGCAAACCTTCCAGCCCACAACCTTTCTGCCACGGGACACGGTGGCCTATTCCCAAGAGCTGCTGATGGACACTTGAGCCTGGTGTTCTGTGTTGGGTTCATCCCATCCGGCCATTCGGCAGAGGTTTGATTGAGCTATGGATATAGCCAACGCTAGTCTTGCCGAGGCCAGAGCCCCCGGCGGCGAATCCAGAGTAGGGTTTGGGTGACTAGGGCCAGAACGGGAAGTTCAATTAGGGGGCCAATAATCAGTGCGATCGCAATCAGGGGCCGGTGGGCAAAGGCTGAAGCCGCGATCGCCAGGGACAAAGGAGAATTGCGGGCCAGGGTGGTGCAGCTAAAGCAGGCTAGCTCTGGGTAGGAGAAACGAAAATACCGACAAACCATCAACCCCAGGGCAAAATTAATCCCAAAAAACAGCCCCAGGGGTAGTAGCAGCCGCAGCAAGAGATCTGGGTTTTGTACCAGGGCGCTGCCCTCGGCCGCAAAGATAGCCACAATCGCCAGATTCAAGCTGATCACCTGCAAGGTCTCAGCCCGGTTCAGCACGGCGGTGATGGGTCTAGGGAGATGTCCCTGGGTCTGGCCCCAGCGCGTCAGCATCGCCAACCCCAAAGGCACCAGCAGCACCCAAAAGATTCCCTCAACCAACTGCCCTAACGCTAACTCCACCAGGGTCCCGGCAAATAGCAGCAGATATAGCGGCAGCAGCACCACCTGCAACACCAGGTTCAACGGCAGCAACGCCGTAGCCAGCGCCACATCCCCTTTGGCCACGCTGGTAAACACGAGGTACCAGTCGGTGCAGGGCGTCACCAGCAACATGATCAGCCCCACCCAGAGATCGGGATGGGCCTGCAAAAACAGCGCCCCGAGTCCCCAAGCTAGCAGCGGCGTCCAGACAAAATTGGTGATCAAGCTAGCGGCAGTGACGTTGACCTTTTTCCAGCTCCACCCAAAACCCCTCAGGGATAGGGACAAAAAGGTAGCGTACAGCATCACACCCAGCAACGGCACAATCAACCCGGCGGCGATATTGGCCATTCCATTGACGGGCGCTAAGGGATCTGCTGAAAAATAAGTCCCCCGCTTAAGCCGGATTTATTGTGATGGCCCACTTGGGCAGATCCTCTAATGGGTGCCAATCCACCCGAAACGTGGCTAAGGTTTCAGGG
>SLIY01000417.1 GCA_007135385.1 Leptolyngbyaceae cyanobacterium CSSed165cm_216 | reverse complement strand
TGGTGGTGTCCCCGTCGGGCAGATCAAAGGTGATTTCCGAGCCTGCCCCATCGGTTAGGGGCTGCACCAAGGCCTGCTCTGCTGGACTTAGGGCGTCCAGGGGTAGGGTGCCATTGGCCAGTTTCAGTGCTTCCCGCAAGGTCAACTGCTCGTCGGCCACAGGATCCCCGTCCAAGGTACTGGTCACCCGAATGCTGTAAGCCGGTATGACCTCATCCATCGGCGTCTCTGACTCAATCAGGGGCTCGGTCTGGCTCCAAACCGGGCCGAGCGTTATCCCCACCAACACCGGTGTACCCAGCACGGCGGCCCCGATGCCATATACCCATCGCTGATTCATTCTTCACCTCCTTGCACCGCACTCACCGCTTCGGCATCGGACCCGGTTTGCACCCTATCCTCGTCTACGAGGGATTCTTGCTGCTGCTGCGGCGACACCGGCTGTACCCCAAACTGGTTAAACAGCTGATTCACCTTAGCCGTAATCCCAAAGTAGGGACCGCTGGCCGATCGGTAACCGCCGCCGCCCACAAACGAGCCATCGTTAGCGCTACCAAAGCTGTACCCGACCCCCAGGCGCACATCCGGGGTCAGATAGTAGCCCGCTTCTAGGGCAAAGCCAGTTTCGCTGTAGCCCACTGCTGGCTGACCAATCCAGCGAACTTCACCGCCCACATCCCAGCGATAGGCAAAGCGGTAGTTGGCCCGAAACTGAGCCAGATGGATCGTGTTCGAAAAGCCAAAGTCCTGGGCCAGGTTGGCGCTGCTATAGCGCATGGCGTATTTGCCGTAGAACTCCCACTGCCAGTTGGGGGCGTAAATCCCCTCCAGGGCCAGGGTGTGATCTTCAGAATCGCTGCCAGTACCGATCAAAATACTTTCAGGGGTACTGCTGGGGTTATTGCGATATTCGTAACTAAACAATCCATTGAACTGGTCACTGACTGGGTTGCGGTAGGCCAGCCCTAGCCGCAAACTGCTAGAGTTACCCAGTTGGCCGGTGATCGTCTGGTTGGCAAAGTTAGCGTATTCAAACCGAGCCAGGCCGGTCAGGGCTTGGCTGATGCGCCCCGCCGCCGATGCCCCCAGCACCAGGTTGCTGGCACCGCCGCCATCGCGATACTCAATTCGCCCGCTGGCCTGCCAGTCGGGGTTGTCGGTATACTCCAGCCCCAGACTATAGGAGGTGGACGCCTGAAAGCCTAGGGCAGACTCCCCCTGTTGACCCACCGCAAACGGCTGGGCAAACTGTTGCCCCGCCCCGGTCAGGACAAAGGAATCGCCGACGATGCGCTCGAAGCCGATGTTGGCCCGCAGCCCTGGGGCTAGCACTATTCGGTGGTTGAGGCCGATCGCCCCCTGGCCGGTGACACCGTTATACCCCCCTAATAGGGAATACCGATTGGTCAGGGTGGTGTTGTCGTCCAATTCATACTGCACCAGACTATCCAGGCTGGTGATGGAGCTGGGTCCTTGGCCGCCCGAGATAAACTGTTGCGCTAGGCGCAAGCTCACCCCAGGCTGTATGGCCCACTCTAGGCCAATGGTATTGCGGGTGGGATACAGGGGATCCTGTTCGCCCAGGTTGAGCTCACTTTGGGCCAAAAAGCTAAGGCCGCCGGTAATGGGCAGGTTTAATCGCGAGGCCAACTGACTGGCATTGGTGGATTGGTTCTGTACCCGGTCCTGGCGAGAGCGATTGACAAAGTCAACTCCCAGGGTAGCGCTACCCAATTGCTGTACAATGCCGCCCCGCACCTCGGTCAGGGTGTTATCTACCGGCGCCCCGGGGGCTGGCAGGAACCCAGGCTGCAGCAGCGCTGCTTGGGTGGTGAGCACCTCGGGAGCATTGCCAAAGTTGACCTCTTGGTCAATTAAGGCCCGCAATTGAGTGCTCGGACTGACCCGGGCCAGCACCTGACCACCCCAGCGGGTTTGCCCGGGGCGGAAACTGCTGGTGGCGTTATTGTTAAACCCGCTGTCGGTCGAGCGGAAGTAGGCTTGACCGCTGATCCCATCCAGGGGGGTGCCCGCCAGTTCAAACCGATAGGCATTGCCACTGGCGTTAGTGCCTTCGATGTTAAAGCTAGAGCGAGCAATTTCGCCGGTAAACTGCCCCCGCTCTCCCAGGGGCCAGGAGAAGTCAAACCCATACAGGGTAAAGTCTTGGATGCCCTGATTCTCGGTCAGTAGGGTGGCCCCTACAAGGCCGCCATCATCGCCGCTAGGGCGATACTGCACCCGCCCGGCGTAGAGGCTGCCGCCAGCATCAAGACCATCCACCTGGTAAGTGACCACAATCCGCCGCACTAGGGTGCGACCCAGGGGATTGATGTCAATGGTGTTGATCGGCTGGCGAAACAGCAGGGTACCGCGATCGTAGTCGATGTCGTAGTCGGCCCCCCGATAGAGGGGCTTACGGTCTACCACGGTGCCGGGCCGGTCTAACTCTTCGGTTTCTAGGAAGACATTTTCACTGCCCCGCAGCACCAGTCGCCGCGAGAGGAAGTAAAAACCGCTGGTGCCGTCAGGAACCAGGGTATCTCGCTGGAAGGGCCGCACATTATCGGCATAGAGGGCGGTCAGCTGGATGCCATTGTCAAAGGTGTAATTGCCCTTGAAACCGTGGAGTTCGCGCACTGTCGCCGTCAGGCTTTGGGAGGGTGCGGCAAACTCTTGGGTGCCATAGTCCCCCCACATGAAGTAGTCGGGTCCGGCATCGGGAACCACAGACTCCCGCTGAAACCGCAGGTACAGACTATCGATGGAGGGGGTGAGAAAATCAGTGGTGGAGCTATCGCCATAGACCGGATAGGTCTGGTCACAGGCTTGCACATCCCGGTAGAGCCCCGTACCATCACAGCGCTCATTCAAGGAGCGGGTGTTGTTGTAGGCCCCGGTAAATAGCCACTCACCGATGCTGCCGGTACCAAAAATGGCGGTTTCGAACCCCAGTTCCACATCCCGGTTGAGGGCGTCATTGCTGAGGAAGTCCCGGAAGCTGCCCAGCAGGTTAGTGCCCCCTCGGCCCAACCGCACATCCACCACCCCGGAAATCAGGGTCGGACGCAGATCGGTGAAAAAGCCTACCTGGGTGGAGGCCCGCAGCGGCGGATAAGCCTGACCATCACTGGGATCAGCACCGCGCACCTCGCGACCA
>SLIY01000295.1 GCA_007135385.1 Leptolyngbyaceae cyanobacterium CSSed165cm_216 | reverse complement strand
TTCAATAATCCAAAATTCAAAATCCAAAATTCCTCCCCATCTCCCCCACTCCCTTCCCCATGCGCGTCCTCCAAATCATCCCCGCCATCTCCCCTGTCTATGGCGGGCCTAGCCAAATGGTGCGTGGCCTGTCCCAGTCTCTGGCCGAGGCGGGGGCAGAGGTGACCGTCCTCACTACCACCGCCAATGGAGATAGTGGTCAACCGCCACTAACGGTGCCCCTAAATCAACCCGTGGCAGTGGACAACTACACGGTTCACTACTTTCACTGCATCCCCAAAGGGCGCTACAAATTTTCTCCGGGGTTACTGACTTGGCTGTGGCGTTATGGTCCTACCTATGACATCGCCCATATCCACGCCTTGTTTTCCCCGGTGAGCACCGCTGCTGCCACCGTGGCCCGACGGCAGGGCTTGCCCTATGTGTTGCGCCCCCTAGGTACCCTTGACCCGGCGGACCTGGCCAAAAAGTCACGGCTGAAGCGCCTCTATGGTGATTGGCTCGAGCGACCTAACATCGCTGGGGCGGCGGCGCTCCACTTCACCAGCCCCCTAGAGGCTGAGCGGGCTCAGCGGTTTGGGGCCAACTGCCCTGAGGTGGTGATCCCCGGGGGCGTCTCCCGCCTCCCCCCGCTAGCCCCCACCGAACGCAGGGGCATCTTAGCCGCTTTAGGGATTCCCCAGGATTACCCCATAGTGTTATACCTGTCGCGTCTGGATCCGAAAAAAGGGCTGGACCTGCTGCTACCCGCCCTAGACCAATTAGCGGCTGAAGGGTTACCGTTTCACTTTGTTCTGGCCGGGGGCAATTCCCAGGATCCGGTCTATGCAGACGATATCATCCGTCGTCTGGAGGCCTCTTCATTGGGCGATCGCACCAGCTGTACCGGCTTTGTCACTGGCCCCACCAAAGCTGCCCTGCTACAATCTGCCACCCTGTTTGTCTTACCCTCTTATTACGAAAATTTTGGCATTGCCGTGGCCGAGGCCATGCTTGCCGGTCTGCCGGTGGTGATTTCTCAGGGAGTTGATCTCTGGCCAGCGGTGGCAGAAGCCGAGGCGGGCTGGATTTGTGGCTTAACTCAGCCTGACCTGGCGAATACTTTACACCAAGCTCTGAAAAATCCAACTCTACGCCATATAAGGGGGCAAAATGCCCGAACATATGCTGTTTGCCACTATAACTGGACAGCGATCGGCCAACGCACCCTCACCGTTTACCATCAGTTGCTTGCGGCAAATTCCCTAATGCCCCCAGAGGAACTACACTAAGGGTATAGCTGATAGTTGCACCGAAACCAATGGGCACCTTATTAGCAAGGTGAACCTTATTAGCACGGTGATTAGAAGGGTGCACCTCAGCTACCAGTAGCTACACTGGACAAAACCCCGTAGGACTATGCTGCAGGATGCAAGAGCAATTCGGTACTACCAGCGCATCACTGATGCTCTGGTACTACATTGGGATCGAGGCTATCGCACCAGTGAACTCCGTCTCTTTTTAGAAGGCTATCTGGCGGCTCTGCGCCACACTGATGCCCTAGAGCCTTACTTAATCCATCGCCTAGAAGAAGATAGCCTGCGCTACTTACACGATCCCTCAAACTTTGCTGTCCCCCAAGCAGAACCCGAAATTTATTAGCATTTCCCCGGCTAAGGTGGGTTGCCGCGAATTCCCAGCTAAAGCAGGTTGCCGCAAAAGGGTCAGTCAAACGTTTATTGCAGTAGGCTTTTTAAGTGGCCTACTCTTTAAGACGGAAAGCTATGCCCCTCATAGCATTCAGAATCCAGGGGTCAGGATACAAGCAGGAACGGGATTCTGACCCCTGGGTTATTCGGAATTTCCCAACTTAAATTTCACGCCTTTTTAGGTAGCTCTCTCCTAACGTTAGGCTCAGCGTCAAGACTAGGGATACCTTTCTGGATGAACCGCTGTAGTCATGGATCTAGAGGAAAACGACTCTAGTACGCGGCGACATCAGTCGGCCAACCCTTCCTGACACCTAAGACCTAGGAGCTGACGCCCTGAGCGCAGGTAGTCACCTTTCTGCCAGCTGCTCCTCGTCAGATCACAAAATCCCTCTATTACTCCTGTAGCAACCATAAACTTTTGTCAATAATCCTTGATTTAGTGGTAATTGCTACGGATCTCCGCCATCACCCCTCATACCCTTAGCATCAGGATTAATTCGTCGTATCACCCCTGAAGAGTCACGGGTTAATATCCTGTTACTCAAAAGTTTGAAGCATTCACAATTTACCAAGAGCCTGCCTATCAAGGTTTTGACTGACATCTGATGTTCCTGTAAGAGACCGCTCTGCTAGAAACTATCCGGAGCAGGGCATACTCGCTAAGATAAATTCTATTGAGGCGCAGAGAAACCGCCCATCAGGCAAGCTCTTAACAATTAATTTTTTAAGTTAAAATCTAGACTGATTACGAGGAGTAACGGTATGTTCGTCAGGCTTGCTGAACAACATCGACAGTTTGTAAGAGACTTGGTCATGAATCTCCAAGCGCTGGCGACAGTGCTAGAAGGCATGGGCTATCTCGCATCTTGTTATACCTGTGGAGGGCAGATGAATAGCGCTTCCTTCATGGTGAGCTTGGGCGACGACCACCTGATTCGGTTTTTGGTGTCTGACTACGGCATTACCTGGACTGAAATGCGCGATGATCGTGAACTCATGAAGCTGGAAGGAGCTGAAGCTATCCACCAGTTGCAAGAACTAGCCAACTTAGTCAAGTTCCGAGTCCAGCCCACCGATGCCTATCGTCCCTTATCAACCCATGTTTAAGGGCTGACATCAATCTGCCAACCCTTCTGGGTAACGTCTGGTCACTAGACTCTGCTACTTCCACTCGTTAGCCAGAGTACTGGTACTCACCTAGGTTCCCTGGGTCCTAGTACTGCCCATTATTGGGGAGACAGATTGCCAGGTGTTATCTGAGGCATAGTCTTTAAGCTGGTGTTTAGGCGATTTCCGAGAAAGAAGATCCCCACTTCAAGTCAGCGATCGTAGCTTTCGTAGGGTGGACACTGTCTGAAGTGGACCCAAGTGGTTGGACAGTTCTGAAAGGAACTTAAGCTCTGAAAGCTTTCCCCTGATGCTGCAGTCAAGCGTGTACTGATTCTGATTCAGTGGTGAGACTATTTTGAT
>SLIY01000370.1 GCA_007135385.1 Leptolyngbyaceae cyanobacterium CSSed165cm_216 | reverse complement strand
TAAAAATTCGTAACTTACTTCGCCCTGATCGGGAGTCCATGGCTTCAGTAACTTCTCTTTTTGCACCGGTTGAGTCTGATCTTGACCTACTAGCCCAGAATCTCAAGGGATTGGTTGGGGCTCGGCATCCCATCCTGTTCGCAGCGGCCGAGCACTTGTTTGGCGCGGGAGGCAAACGCATTCGCCCCGCGATCGTGCTGCTGTTGTCTAGGGCCACGATGCCCGGTCAGGATATTACCTCAAAGCATCGCCGCTTGGCCGAAATCACAGAAATGATTCATACAGCCAGCCTCGTGCATGACGATGTAGTGGATGAGTCTAGCCTGCGCCGAGGTGTGCCGACAGTGCACAGCAGCTTTGGTAATCGCA
Organism: Leptolyngbyaceae cyanobacterium CSSed165cm_216; assembly: GCA_007135385.1. Lineage (GTDB taxonomy): Bacteria > Cyanobacteriota > Cyanobacteriia > Phormidesmidales > Phormidesmidaceae > Nodosilinea. The sequence goes on along the minus strand of SLIY01000370.1, from coordinate 2,799 downwards.
TCGCGGTACTGGCAGGGGATTTTTTGTTTGCCCAATCGTCCTGGTACTTGGCTAATTTGGATAATCTGCGAGTGGTTAAACTACTATCCCAGGTGATTATGGATCTCGCTGAAGGTGAAATTCAGCAGGGGTTGAACCGGTTTGACTCAAGTCTTTCAATGGAGTCCTACTTAGAAAAGAGCTACTTCAAGACCGCTTCGTTGATTGCCAACAGTTCTAAGTCTGTTGGTGTACTGAGCCAACTCCCAGAAGCGATGATTGATCAACTCTATGACTATGGTCGTCATCTTGGTTTAGCCTTTCAAATTGTTGATGACATTCTAGACTTCACTGGCTCTGAGGACGTATTGGGTAAACCCGCTGGCTCGGATCTCAAGAGTGGCAATCTCACAGCCCCTGTCCTCTACGCCCTGAAAGAACATCCTGGACTGGGTACCCTCATTGAGCGTGAATTTGCCGAAATGGACGACTTTCAACAGGCGTTAGGGTTGGTCTACCAGAGTAGTGGTCTGCAACGATCGCGGGAATTAGCGGCCGACCATGCTCGCCAAGCCGCAGACTGCCTCCAACACTTACCCCCCTCGGCGGCCCGTCAGGCCCTATATGACATGGCTGACTATGTGCTCAGACGAATTTCATAGCGATCGCTGTCATGGGCCAAGAAATTGAGCGTAAGTTTTTAGTGGTCAGCGATCGCTGGCGTCAGGGAGCCACGGGGGTCTTGATGCGCCAGGGTTATATTCCCACTTCAGATGCCCGGACGGTAAGGGTGCGTCAGGCGGGCGATCGCGCCTACCTCACCCTCAAAGGCCCAGCCGTTGGCCTGGTGCGATCCGAGTTTGAGTATCCGATTCCGGTAGAGGATGCTCAGGTGATTCTAGAAACCCTCTGTCAGCCCCCGTTGATTCAAAAGTATCGCTACCGCATTCCCTTGGGGAATGTGGTGTGGGAAGTGGATGAATTCTTAGGCGATAATCGGGGCCTGGTCCTGGCTGAAGTTGAGCTCCAGACCCCCGATCAGCCTGTACCTCTCCCCGGCTGGATTGGCCAGGAGGTATCTGAGGACCCCCGCTACTTTAATGCCAACTTAGCCCGTCATCCCTTTAGCCACTGGTCAGTTTGAGGGGCGATCGCTCCGCTCTTACGTCTAGCCCAGTATGCTGGGGCATACATCGGCCAACTATTCCTGATACCTGACACCTAGAGCCTGACAGCCTCAGCAACGGTGGTCATCTTCCTGCCAAGCAGTGCTAATTGACTGGGTATTCACGACCTCGCCACTGGGTGGGCCGCCGCGAGGACGAGAGCCCAATCCGCACCACAGCCGCCAGATCCGCTAAGGGAGATAGCCAAAAGGCCCATGCGCCAGTTGCCCCATGAAAGTCATAGGCCGTGGCGATCGCCCCTTGCAGACCCAGACGCAGTAGCAATAAGCCCATATTCACCGCCAACAGTATGGACAAGGTGAGAGACCAATCACCAACGTTGCTCCAGGCGATCGCCCAGAGCAAGGGGACCAACACCCAGGGCAGTCCCTGCACTAAACCCAGAAAAAGCAAATCCCACCAGACTTGCAGACGGGGAGCCGCATCTTTTAGATCTAGCGATCGGCCCCATTCCCGCCAGGTTTCAGCTACGCCTTCGTACATGCGCACCCGCAACAATTGACAGCCATCCCAAAAGCCCACCCTAGCCCCCTGGGTCGCCGCATACCGGGCCAGGGTGACATCATCACAGAACGAGCCTTGGGCGGCCTGATAACCGTCCAACGCCTCCAGCAAAGAACGGCGCACCATAAAACATTGACCATTGGCCATCACCCGCTGAGGATCCGATACTGGCGTTCCCACAGGCCCGAACCGATATACCAGGGTGATCAACAGAGCTGGCTGCAACCAGAATTCCCCCGGCGATTTTAAAATAAACTGAGGGGCCAAGGAAACGAGATCATAGTTTTCCTGGGCCATAGCGGCGGCGAGGGCGGCGGCCAAGCCTGGGCGGGGTTGCGTATCAGCATCTAGCCCCAGTATCCAGGTGCTGTCAGGATGACTATGGCGAAACCCATAGTCCAGGGCCCAGGGACGCCCCACCCAGCCTGGTGGTAACGGCGAGTCAGTGAATAGGCGGATGCGAGGATCCCGAGCCTGGTAGCGTTGCACCATGGCCACGGTGTCATCGGTGGAGCGGCTATCCACCACTAAGATTTCCCGCACCTCGTAGCCCTGGCGGGTTAAGCCATCTAAGCAGGGGCCAATCCGCTGGGCTTCGTTCAGCGTAGGCACCACAATCGAGACGGACCCTAACTGGTTCAAGCTAGACTTTTGGGCCTTGAGGGGGGGACGGCGCACAGGCCCCACTAGCAGCCGAGACAGGAGCACAGCGACCATCGGCAGTTGTAAGCTCAACAGCAGGACAGCCCCAAAACTCAGCCAGGGAAAGGCAACAGACAATTCACCCGCAGACAATACTGTTACCTCGACTGACATCAATAATATATATATGTAGTAAATACGGACTCTAGTGATCAGTCAATTTGATACTGGCGGGCTCTACGAACTGGGGTTAACGGTTTACAGCCTGCGATTCACGGCCAGCGGTAGACCTTCAACCATCAACCCTTTTAGCCCGTCATCTTTAACTTGATAGACCACTGGCCCCCTACTTCACTACTACTTTGGCAGCAGCAACGGCAGACTCCGTGGGTTGAGCAAAAGCAGCCGTCATCTCAGCCGAGGACGCAGCCAGATGCCTTAACCGCGCTACTTGCCAGCACCGCACGGCTGGGAGCACCCCTGTGAC
>SLIY01000216.1 GCA_007135385.1 Leptolyngbyaceae cyanobacterium CSSed165cm_216 | reverse complement strand
CGGACCGAGCTGCTGCTGCGGGTGGAAACTTTTACAACCCTGCGCCGTAAAGCCTTCCAGGAAGCCTACGACGCCGTCAACGAAAACTTTCAGACCATCTTTGCTGAACTGTCCGATGGGGATGGTCACCTGCAGTTAGACGACCCAGAGGATCCCTTTAATGGCGGCCTTAACCTGGTGGCCCACCCCAAAGGCAAACCCGTGCGGCGGTTGGCCTCCATGTCTGGGGGCGAAAAATCCCTCACCGCCCTGAGCTTCATTTTTGCCCTGCAGCGCTATCGGCCTTCCCCCTTCTATGCCTTCGACGAGGTGGATATGTTCCTGGATGGGGCTAATGTGGAGCGGCTCTCCCGGATGATCAAACACCAGGCAGAGCAGGCGCAATTTATTGTGGTCAGCTTACGCCGTCCTATGATCGAAGCCTCCCAACGCACGATTGGGGTCACCCAAGCCCGGGGAGCTTACACCCAGGTGTTGGGGATTAACCTGGAGGCCCAAAGTGCGGCCCCTTAGGGCACTGGTACAGATCCCAGGGGTTTCCCCTTGGGATGTCCCGAAATTCGTCGTCAATCAACCCAAGACCCCTGGGATCTTGGCATACTATACCGATGCTCTAGAGGCTTGCTAGGGTTAACTTCAGTTCGGGATAACGCCGTCCCCTCCTTTGGAGGGGTGCCCGGCGGGCGGGGTGGGTCAAACCTACAGCAAAAGACAAGTCTCCTGATGCGGTCCGTTGCCCCTTTGGCATAGACTGACCCACCCCTACCTACTTCGACAGGCTCAGTACAGGCCTCCCAGGAGGGGACAGTGAACCTGCTTCGCTAAGAACTTTTCTGATCCCGAACTCAGGTTAGGGCTACAAAAATTGTGCTAGCAGGGCTTGGGCCGTTTCTAAACTGTCGGCTTCAGCGGCGGGTTTATCTTTACGCCAGCGCAGAATACGGGGAAACCGTACTGAAATACCCGATTTGTGGCGCTTGGACTGGGCAATGCCTTCAAAGCCGATTTCAAACACATAGCTGGGTTCTACCGATCGCACCGGACCAAACCGCTCCAGGGTATGGCGGCGAATCCATTTATCCAACTCATTGATTTCCCGATTATCTAGACCACTGTAGGCTTTGGCAAAGGGCACCAGGGTATCCCCCTGCCAGAGGGCAAAGGTGTAGTCGGTAAACAGGTTGGCCCGCTTGCCACTGCCGGCTTGGGCGTAAATCAACACGGCATCTAGACTGATCGGGTCCACCTTGTACTTCCACCAAAAGCCGCGCTTGCGGCCCACCAGGTAGGGGCTATCAACAGCTTTGACCACCAGCCCCTCCGCCCCCTGCTGGCGGGCCTGAGACCGCAGGGCGGCCAATTCAGCAAAGCTTTCAAAGGCGAGGGGCTGAGAAGGATGAATGCGATCGCTATCAGTGCCGTCAAGCAACGCTCGGAGCCGCGCTTGGCGATCGCTCAGGGCCAGGTCCCGAATATCATTACCCTGCTCCTCTAACAGGTCATAGGCGATGAAATGGACCGGGTGGGCTGCCATGATTTTGGCGGTCACTCGCTTGCGGCCCAACCGCTTTTGGAGATGGTTAAACGGCAGAGGGGTGCCCCCTTGCCAGGCCAGAATTTCCCCGTCCAGCACCACCCCATTGGGAAAGGGCTCTAGGGCCGCCACCAGTTCAGGAAACTGAGGCGTGACCAAGTCCTCCCCCCGAGACCAAATAAACACCTGATCGGCCCGTTTAATCATCTGGGCGCGAATGCCGTCCCACTTCCATTCCGCCAGCCAGTCCGCCGGTTCCTCCTGCTGAAACTTTGCTTCATCTAAGGAGGTGGCTAAAAAGAAAGGATAGGGTTGGCTGGGGGCCTGTTGGGTGGCCTCCAGGCTGGTGAGGCGCTGGTAGAACTCCACCGTGGGGGTAAAGTCGCCCATCAGCCGATGGGTCAAGACCGGCTCCGATACCCCAGTGGCGGCGGCTAATCCTTTAATCACCAGTTTTGCCGAGGCCCCAACCCGAAAGGCACCGGTCAGGATCTTGTTGAGCACAAACACCTCGGTGTTATCTAAAGCCGCCCACCAGGACACCACCAACTGCTGCCGCTCCTGGTCGGTTTCGGCTGCCTTTGCTTGGGGAATAATCTGCTCCAGCCATTGGTGCAGGGGCCGATCGTGGCGCTCCTGAGCCGGCAGGGGCACATCCCGTAGCAGCAGGGCAATCACCTCTGCCGAGTCCCCCACCTGGGCATAGCAGTCCTGAAATAACCACTCAGGCAGGTCAGAAACTTGTAAAAACACCTCCCGTAGCACCCGCGAGGTAATGGTGCGGCGACGGGTTTTGCCCAACAGCAAGTACAGAGCCCACACTTGGTCGGCCGGATCAGCAATTTGAAAGTAGGCCTGTAGCGATCGCACCTTTTCATGGGTCGATGTGGTGGCGTCAATGGCTTGAAAAAGTTGGGTAAATTGTTTCATCGTCCCGATAAAATAGAGTCCATAGGAGTCGGGTCAGTGGTCCAAACATAGTGAGAGTATGCAGACCCTGGTGATTGGTTATGGCAACACCCTGCGGGGGGATGATGGCGTCGGCTATCGGGCCGCTGAGACGGTAGACGGTTGGCAACTCCCCCAGGTCGAAGCCTGGCATTGTCATCAACTTACCCCTGAACTGGCTGCGGCGATCGCCGAGGTAGACCGGGTGATCTTTGTCGATGCGACTCCGCCCCAGAATCCCCCCAGTCCCATTATTTGCCAATCTATCCAGGCTAGGGGTGGCGATCGCTGGCTGACAGGGCACCAGAGTCATCCCACCGCCCTGCTCGCTTTGACCCAACAGCTTTACCATCGACAGCCTGTCGCCTACGCGCTTTGGCTACCCACCCAAACGATGGACTATGGGGAAGATCTTTCCGCCATCGCCCAAACCGGTCTGGCGCAAGGCCTCAGATACCTTCGCGCTTGGCTAAGCCTGATCCAGTGACGGCCCCCTGTTAGCAGAGATAGCCCTAAACGGTCATCCCAACACTTCCCATTCCCAAATCCCGATGTTAAAATATATCTAGTTCAGTTTTCGGTAGATTACGCTTGTTTGATTTCATTTCGATTTCCGTTACAGGTCTGTCTCCGTTTACTCGATACATTTGTCAATCAATGGAGAAGATCTAATGTCTGTTTATGTAGG
>SLIY01000437.1 GCA_007135385.1 Leptolyngbyaceae cyanobacterium CSSed165cm_216 | reverse complement strand
TGGGGTAGACCCCACCTCCACAAACACCAAAATCACCGATAGCAAAATTAGGATAATGAATACCAGCTCTGTACCAGGGGCATGGAGAAACCGGTTGACTCGAGTTTTAAGCGACAACGGCGAAGGTTGTAGCAGGCTGGTCATCAGGGTTAGTGAATGGTGGTCAGCAAATCCAACTTAGGATAAGGCGTAGGTACAGCCAGTAAGGTTCGGTAAGAACGTTGTCTAGCCCCTGGGAGGCGACGTCAACAAGGAAGCAGGGTGGATAGGGGCATCAGATTGATCATTCCAAATAGTCGGTATTGATCTGGATGTCCAGGGTGACATCATCGACAGTGATATAGAGCTGGTTTGGGCGGCAGCACACCTGACAATCTTCGATATAGGTTTGGCTTAGCCCAGCCGATAGATCGACAAAGGTGGTATTCACCTCTCCGCAAAAGGCGCAGGTGTAGTCAGCCGTAGATTCCATAGAGGTGCCAAAACAGATTACAGGACGTACCATAGGGGATTGGGGAACGTCAACAGTTCCCATAGCGTCATGTGCACTAGCCCTGGCCTTGGGGGCCAGATAGTTGACTATTTACGAGGCCATGATGAAAACAATTCCATTTGCTACCCTACCACTGGTTTTAGTCGGTTTAGCTGGCATGCCCCAGGGGTTAATTAACGCCCCCGTGGCCCAGGCCCAAGTGTTTGTATCGGGGCCGGTGCAAGCGGTCAACCCGACCCAAGAAAAGTTGTTCCTTAATAACGACACGGTGGTCGAGCGATCGCTGACCATTAGTAGCGCCACCACCATTAACGGTCGGTCGGTGCCAGCCGGGTCGGTGATTCGGGGTCAGTTTGAACCAGCTGCCGGTGGTCTCCGCTATGTGGCCACCTCAGTCGAGGTGGGTAATCAGATTTATCCCCTACAAGCGACCTCTGACCTGCTCCATGATGTCAAAGATCCTCGGGAGACCACAGGGGGAGCGATCGCCCGGGATGCCGCGGTCGGTGCCGCTGGCGGAGCGGCCCTAGGCGGTATTTTTGGTCGTCGGGTCAGCGTCGGTAGCATTGTGGGCGGTGCCGCCGCCGGAGCGATCATTGGCAATACCACCGCCCAGCGAGTCGTGGTGATTGAGCCCAACCAGGCCATTACTCTGCACGTGCAATAAATGGCGTATTCCTCAAGGCGGGAAGCTATGGCCGTAATAGAATTCAGGAGCTAGAAGTCAGAATATAAGAAGGGTCTGGACTCTGACTCCTGGCTTCTGGCCTATCCACAATTTGCCGGCTTAAATGTGACGCATACTCTTGGAAGCATGCCAAAAAAGCAGGAGAGAATGGCAACTATGTCCATTCTCTCCCCTGTAGACTAAGCCAAACTCGCGTGGGTGGCCTAAGCGTGGGTGGCCACTTCCATATTGGTAGCGGTTAGACGCTCGTAGGTGGCACGCATCTTGAGCCCTACCAGTACCTGGAACAGGCCGCTACCATTACTCGAACCAGGATATTCCCGGTGCTTGAGTAGCAATTCGGTCATTTCACCGTAGTACTTAGTCGAGGTATTGCTCAGATGACTTTCGATGTAAATCATCTCTTCCAGACGATCAAACTGACCATCCACCTCTAGTACAGAGACATCATGGCCGTAGTAAGCATCGGGGCCATAGTGCATGCGAATGCCGGGGTAAGAGCAGGTCAACTTGCGGCCACAGGGAATCCAGTCGATGGTTGACCCCTCGTCGAACAGATAAACCGGGTCGAACCCAGCTATGCCTTCCCGCTGCATCAGCCGTACCCGCAGCACCTTCTTCTCTTCATCATTGGGAATCAGCTGGGTGGGTAGAATCTGAATCACCACATCGGCGTACTGCTTTTGAATATCAACGTACGCTTCAAAGTCGGGTCGGCGGGCATTGATCGAGGCCAGCACATCTTCGTAGCGATGTCCCCGCTCAGCCATGTCACGCTGGATCTTCCAGGCAATTTTCACCTCATCGCTGATATCGAGGTAAACACTGAAGTCAATCAGCCCACGCACCCGCTCGTCATAAAGGGGATGGAGCCCTTCGATCACAATGATGCGGTTCGGGTCAACCCGTTCAGGCGGATCAAGTTCCCCAGTTTCGTGGTTGTAGATCGGCTTATCAATACTTTTGCCTTCTTTCAGGGCCTTGATCTGCTCGTACATCAGATCAAAGTTGTTAGCCTCGGGGTTGAGGGCTGTCACCCCAGCAGCTTTCCGTTGCTTGCGATCGAGGCTGTGATAGTCATCCAGGCAAATAACCGTCATTAGCTCAGCGCCAAACAAATCACTCAGGCGCCGTAGAAAGGTAGATTTGCCGCATCCAGAATCCCCTGCGACACCGATTAGAACAACTTTGTCTGGCTTGTTAATCATAGGTTCCCTCTAAACAACTTTTATACGGTGAATGCAGTTCAATCAGGCACAGAAGATTAAGTTAAGCCGTTACTTCAATGCTGGCCGCAATTTCCCCTAGAGAAAATATCTCGCACAATGCCACACTTGTGAACCTCAACTAGCCTTGTATGCTGTAGCCCGATGAATCCGGGAAACCGTGAATCCGGGAAGACAGTATTGAGCCAAGGAAAAGGGTGAAGACTGGCCTAAGCGACCCCTCAGACCGGCTCAGTGACTTGCTGAGCAGCAAAACGTCTTTCACACACCACTTCTGAAACAGAACCACTGGCGTTAAATCCACTGGACCAGAACAATGAAGTGCTAAACGGCTGAAGCAACCCCAAGCGATAAGTATTTCTACCGCATTTATGGTTATCCTATCAGAACCCGGTATCCCCTACAACAGTTTTGTGAAGGGGATACGCTCCAACATACCTCAAGTCCGTTAGTCAGCCGTCAGGCTTTGAGGTTAGCCAAATGACCTATCGTTAGTGGATTAAGCGGTCTGAGCCTGAGGGATGAGCTGAAAAGACCCCAATGAGTCCCAATTATTTAGACTGACTTAACCTTCGATGCTGCAAGGAACACAGTCTGAGCCTGAGGCTTTGACTACAGTGGAAGATATCAAGGGGTTATCGATCGCGATGGTCTGGTTGATGATGGCTGTAAATGACTTGTGTACTCTGAAATTGACACCGTCTTACAGTGATACTGTAGGGTAAAGAATGCTGGATATTGGCGGCGAGGTATCCTTGGCCACCATGTT
>SLIY01000355.1 GCA_007135385.1 Leptolyngbyaceae cyanobacterium CSSed165cm_216 | reverse complement strand
TATACAGGGAACTAGAACCAATAACTCAACTTAACCATGGGTTATTCGCTGCTTTTCACAAAATATGTTCAACTAAATCCTATTAGAATGTTTATTCCAAATCATGTTTGTAGCTATAGATACTTTTCCCTTGGTTTCTTAAGGTGAATGCCTCTGCTGGTTTTTACAGGTAACATCGTCAGGCAAAAAAAATGCACCTATGGTGCATTTGCTCTAGTCTGTCATTCCCGTGCAAACGGACATTCTTTTGGCTATGGGCCTGCCCTATTGGGGGACAAAGGGCACTTCTTTGGTGCCCGCCGCAATCTCTGCTTTAGCGGCATCGATCGCTGCGATCGCAGCCTCACCCACCTGATCAGCAAAGGCCGAGGTAACTTCGACTTGAATCACATCCTCTGGCACCCCGAGGCTATAGAACTGGTCAGCAAAGGTGCCCGCCGCTGTATCCTCCAGCATTTGTTCAAACAGGGGCACCATATTCCAGAGCAGGTTGGCCGCGACCACATCGGGTCCCAGGGACGACATATCCCCCACGTAACTGGTGGCAAATCCATCCACCTCTTTGGCTGCCTCAATTTGACCCAGGGTAGGCCCCTGGCCGCAGCCAATCCAATAGTCAACCCCGGTCTCCGCTTGGGAGAGGGCCGCCTCTTTGGCCTTGGCCACGTCGTACCAGTCCCCCACGGCGGCACTGGTCAGGGTGGCGTCAGGGCGCACCGACTGAGCCCCAGCCAGCATCGCTTCCCCCATGGCGTGGCAGACTGGAATATCAAACCCATAGAGGGCTCCGAGTTGCCCAGTTTCACTGAGTTCGGCGGCAATCAGGCCCACCAGGTAAGCCCCTTGGTAAAAGGGTTGGTCATAGTCGGCGACATTTTCAGCGGTGCCGTCGATGCCCCCGGCCCAGGCAAAGTTAACATCTGGAAACTCTTGGGCCACCTGAAATACGGCATCTTGATAGCTAAAGGAGTGGGCCACAATCAAGTCATAGCCCTGCTCAGCATATTGACGCAACACCGCTGCCACATTGGCCGGGTCCACCGCTTCCGACACAGCCACGTCTACCCCATCGGCCCTTAGGGCTTCCCCGGCATCGTAGGCCGCCTGATCCCAGGGCTGGTCTGTGGATGAGCCGCTCAGGACCAGGGCCAACCGGGGCGATTCAGTCTCGGCGATCGCATCTGCCGTATCGGCGGTTGTATCCGCCGTATCGGTCGGTGTCGAGCCATTCCCACAGGCGGCTAGCGTCAGCAGCGGCACCGTCGCCACCACAGCCACCAGCGATCGCCCCACCACCCCAGGAAAAAGTCGTCGTGTCATAGTTTTCTCACACCAGTATTGGCATTAAGCGTACATCGAAGGTGTCAACGCAAAGCGGGACAAATCTCCTGGGCAGCTATCAGCCGATCAGCCCTGCAGCCGCTAGGAGAGGCCTAACTTCTTCGTACCCAATCGTGTTCCAGCTAAGGTTGAGACCCAAGATCAATTTTCGGGCAAAAGGTGATTGCCTAAGTGACTCCCTCGATACCATTTGCCAGCCTCGCCCCTATGCCCTGATACCTTCGGCATCACTACACGAACAGGGCAAGCACCTCCCCATCTCCTAATACGTCGCCTGCAACCGTTGCATCAAATGCTCACCAGAGGTAATCGGCGGATACTTGGGTGGATTGTCGGCGTTCTGACAGGTGGGCAGACAGACAATTTCTGCGTCCGCGTCGGGTTGGCAAAAAAAGGCGATCGAGTAGCGATGACGCCCGGTTTTGTCGCCCTGGGGCAGCCCCACTCGGTGTTTGGTCGAGCGAAACACCCCATTACTCCAGCGCTCAGTCAAGTCGCCGGTGTTGATGAGGACTGTACCGGGGATCGCAGGGGCGGCTATCCATTCCCCCTGATGACTGAGCACCTCTAACCCTCCCACATCATCCTGAAAGAGCAGGGTGAGGGTGCCATAGTCGGAGTGAGCCCCGGCTCGAATTTGCCCCGGCTTGGGTAGGGTCTCTAAGGGCGGGTAATGTAACAGCCGCAGGGTGTAGTTATGGGTGGCATGCTTGTGAACAAAAAAGGTTTCGGGCATTCCCAGGGCCAGGGCAAAAGCCCGAAAGATCCGGTCGGCGGCTGTGGCACAGGTGTCAAAAAAAGCTTGGGTCCCGATCCGAAAGTCCTCCTGGCCGACGGGCCAGCAGTTTTGCACCAGGGCGGCTCCCTGATCGGCGGCGACCTCGGCACTGACCTCCTGTCCCATATTGAAGGCTTCTTTCAAGTCTCCAGGTTGGGTTTCGTCCAACCGCTCCCGCTCTAGCCCCACATAGCCACGGTTGCTAAATTCGTTGGACCAGGCCAGGGTCTGCTTTTCCTCTAGGGGTAGGGCAAAAAACCGCTGCGATCGCCGGAAGGTTTGATCAATAGACGATTGGGGAATACCGTGGTTGGTCAGGTACAAAAAGCCGATCTGGTGACAAGCCCGATAAATCTCAGCCGCCCCTTGGCGCTGTCCCTGTGGGTCGTCCCTGAGAAAAGCGGAAAAGTCAACCAGCGGAATATCCATCCGTGTTTCCACGGTCATAAGCACACCTCGGGGGCAGAGAGATAGCTATTTCAGCAGGTCAAACAGACCATCGTCAATATCATAGCCCAGCATTTGGGTCATAAATTTCAGCCGAGTGTAGCGGCTGATGCCCTGGGATTTGAGCCAGGCGGCGATCGCGAAAATTTTCTGCATCATAAAAATTTCCAGGGCCTCGGGGTTATAGCGAATCCCTTCCGTCGGGCTGAACTGGTGGGGGACTAACATGGCCGCATAGCGCCCCAGTTCCCCTGCTTCCCAGTCCAACAGTAACGGTAGCCAAGGATAGCGACTATCTAAGCGAATAAACCACAGACGCACCTCTGGCAGCTCAGACAATTCTCTGGGATCTGTGGGGTCTCGGTTTATCTTCACCACAAAGCATAGGTTGACATCCTCTTCCAGGGCTTTACCCGCCGCTAGTAAAGGCTCTATCACGTCCACCGCTGGGGTCAAATCCAAAGTGTGCAGGTGAGTTTCAGTCAAGGTGACGGTATGGGCCATGGCACAGGGATAACCGGTTAAATCATCAGGTCATCCCCATTGTTGCAGGGTTTATCCGTCTCGTCTTACGGAATTGGGCCTAGGCCGGGGCATCTGCATGCGATCATAG
>SLIY01000030.1 GCA_007135385.1 Leptolyngbyaceae cyanobacterium CSSed165cm_216 | reverse complement strand
CAGCGGTGTGGGAAGAAACAATGGCCATAAGGGGAGCCCAAGGTCAGCCCTCCCATGATACTGTGGTGCATTTGCACTATCAAGCGATCGCCCCAAGCCATGTTATCTGCCCTAGGGCTGAAATCAAAAATTTAACTTCTGATGGATGCTGCGATCGCCAGATTTTAATAGCCTAAGCTCAGGGTAACTGCCCCTGGACCATAGTTATGGACTATAGCCGGGTGGTTACACCCCAGGGAAAAGCCGTTTGGCCATTTTTCCTTGCTATTTAGTCAATGGAGACTGTTATGAGCAACCTTAGAGTTGAGAGTGATAACTACGATCCTAACTTAGTGCCCGCCGAAACTTCGGCCCGTAAGCAGCGAGAAGGCCAAGATTACAAGCAACAGCCTGATCAAACGGAGGGGTCGATCGATACCACCGCAGGTGCGACCGTTGACCAAGAGGGTTTGGCGAATAACTACCCCATTGAGCCGGAAATGTATATCAACGAGCCTGGCGATCTGCGGGAAGAGCAGAAAGCCAACGTTCAGCGTCGCCAACAGGAACTTAAAGAGGTGAATCAGACCGATGAGAGTGGCGAGGTAACGCCTGGGTCTGACACCCGTGGCAAGGGGGTCGGGCGGATTTAATATCTTCAACGAAATGTGCCAAACCGGTGCTGATGGCCTGGTGGGGGATCACAATGGAGTAGGGGCTTATCCCCCGGATTAGTGTTAGGGAGGTTTGACATGTCTCCAGCTACCCTCCAGGAAGTACTCCAGCGGTATTATCAGGCCGGAGCACGAGACCTGCATGGGCTAGATCTGCAATCGGTAGATCTGGCCCATGGTCATTTTGCTGAGGTGGATATTCGTCGTGCCAATTTCACCAAAGCCAATTTGCACCAGGCTAACTTTACCCATGCCAACGGCTATCAAGTCACCCTAGCCCAAGCTGACCTGCGAGAAGCCTCGTTAGCGAACGCCGCGCTGATACAGGCTGATTTACGCAAAATTCAGGGCCATCGCCTCACCCTGGTCGACGCCGATCTGCGGGAGAGCCTATTAGACCATGCTGACCTCAGCCATGCCAACTTAGAAGGGGCTAACTTGGCCAGGGCTGACCTCAGCCATGCCAACTTGTACTGGGCCAATCTGCGCCATGCCAACTTAACCGGGGCTAACCTCCATTGCGCTAATTTAACCGGGGCGAAGTTCTGCCGCACCGCTATGCCCAATGGCACCATCCGTAATGACGACTGTTGAGCCAAGGGCGGTTAAGCATGCCCAGGTCTAGCCGCGATCGCAGCCATGTACGGCCATGACCATTCGCGCTAGGATCAAACCAATCCTCCCATGCTAAAGCCATGACCGTTGCCGAGCCCGCCACCATCAACTGGACCCCAATTGCTGAGGCCTTTACCGCCGTCCTGGGTACCAAAAAAGTGGTCAGGCGCAAGGAAGAGCTCTTGGTCTACGAGTGTGATGGTTTGACCAGTTACCGCCAGCGACCGGCGATCGCTGTGCTGCCCAAAACCACTGCAGAAGTGGCCGCAGCAGTGAAAATCTGTCATCGCTTCCAGGTGCCCTTTGTGGCTCGGGGGGCCGGTACGGGGCTCTCTGGTGGGGCATTGCCGATCGAAGATTCAGTCCTGATTATCACCGCCACCATGAACCAAATTTTGGCGGTTGATCTCGACAATCAGCGGGTGGTGGTGCAGCCAGGGGTGATCAACAACTGGGTCACCCAGGCGGTGAGTGGAGCTGGCTTTTACTACGCCCCCGATCCCTCTAGCCAGTCGGTGTGCTCGGTGGGCGGCAACGTGGCCGAAAATTCCGGGGGGGTCCACTGCCTCAAGTATGGGGTTACCACCAACCATGTGTTGGGCCTAACGGTGGTGTTACCCAATGGCGAGATTACTGAGATTGGCGGCTCGCTGGCAGAAACCCCTGGCTATGACCTGTGTGGCTTATTCGTCGGGTCCGAAGGCACATTGGGGATTGCCACAGAAATTACCCTGCGGATTTTGCAGGCACCAGAATCTATCCAGGTGCTCTTGGCTGACTTCACCTCGGTAGAGGCTGCCGGGGCAGCGGTGTCGGCCATTACCAGTGCTGGCATTATCCCCGCTGGTATGGAAATGATGGATAACTTTAGTCTGAATGCCGTCGAAGATGTGGTGGCTACCCATTGCTACCCCCGCGATGCCGCCGCGATTTTATTGATTGAAATTGATGGACTGCCGGCCGAGGTGGCTGCGACGGGCGATCGCATCCAAGCTCTTTGCCGTCAAAATGGAGCCCGCAGCATCACAGTGGCTGCCGACCCCGAGGAACGTCTACGCCTGTGGAAGGGGCGTAAAGCCGCCTTTGCAGCCATGGGCAAACTTAGCCCCGACTACTATGTGCAGGACGGTGTCATTCCCCGTACTCAGTTGCCCTATGTGCTCAAAGAAATCGAGCGGCTGGGCGATCGCCATGGCTATCGGGTCGCCAATGTCTTCCATGCCGGAGATGGCAATTTGCACCCGTTAATTCTCTACGACAACGCCGTTGCTGGTCAGCTGGAAGCCGTGGAAGCCCTCGGTGGCGACATTCTCAAGCTGTGTGTCCAGGTGGGCGGCAGCATTTCTGGCGAACACGGCATCGGTGCCGATAAGCGCTGTTACATGCCCGACATGTTTTCGACCACCGACCTAGATACCATGGCCTGGGTGCGGCAGGCGTTTAACCCCGATGGCTTAGCCAACCCCACCAAGCTCTTTCCCACCCCTCGTACCTGCGGAGAAGCGGCCCGCAGTGCCGAATTTATGACCATGCCGGGGGTAGAACGGTACTAACTGGCGTCATCAGTTGACAGCAAGAAATTAGGTGATTCCCGAGCCAGAAGACCCCCGCGTTAGTCAGCGATCGTAGTCCCGTAGGGGGCGCCCTTGTCAAGGTGGTTTGAAAGGGTTGAATTTTGCGCCGTTGAAGTACTGAAAACTTGATTATGCGTAGGGTGTGTTCCCGGCGTCAGGTCAACCTGTGATGGTGCAAAACCTTCTGCCCTGGCCGGAACGCATCGTTTGCGTCAAGTGAGAAGCTCGATATCGTAAGCGGTGCATTGCGGCCCAAAGGCAGGTTCTGTGAGGTTTTGCGCAGATGTGTGGGCCGCTAATACGCCCTACTCAGGTCTAAGATGATTGGCTCTTCCGGTCT
>SLIY01000467.1 GCA_007135385.1 Leptolyngbyaceae cyanobacterium CSSed165cm_216 | reverse complement strand
GGCTCCAGTTTTTCTGATAAGCCAAATCGAGCCGAATCACGTCCTCAAACTTTTTCACCGTCGAGCGTCCATTCACCTGCCACTCCCCCGTCATCCCTGGCTTCACGTCTAAGCGTTGCCATTCGGGCACCTTGTACTGCTCAATTTCATCGGGAGTGGGGGGACGAGTACCCACCAAACTCATCTCGCCTTTGAGGACATTCCAAAACTGGGGCAGCTCATCTAAGCTAGTCCGCCGAAGAAACCGACCGACTTTGGTAATGCGGGGGTCATTTTCATTTTTGAACAATGGCCCTTCCACCTGATTTTCCACCTGGGCTTTCAGAACCTCGGCATTGGTAACCATGGAACGAAATTTCCAGATGTAAAACCGCTTGCCCATCCAAGAGCACCGCTCTTGCTTAAACAGGATCGGGCCGCCATCTTCCAGCTTAATCACCAAAATAATCGGAATGGATAAAACGCTGGTAATCGTCAAACCCACCAGAGCGCCCACAATATCGAGGCACCGCTTCCCCTTTGAGGTTACCGAAGGGTGGGTGGTAAGCCCGACAAAGCGCATCTCGGGCTTACTCGGGGCTATTGGCGCACCTGCTGGACTAGGCTCAAAGATAAACAGCTGATCTAAGCTGGTGAGCTCAAATACCATCCGGACCTGCTCCTGGACCCCCCGTAGCACCATGGTAATGCCTCGGCTTTGGCAGGCCCGGTAACCAATAACGAGGGCCCCTAGACCACTACTATCAATGAAGTTGGTTTGGCTCAGGTCAATGATTAACGTCTCAGGAGCAGGCTGGGCCTGACACTTTTGCTGCACCACTTGCTCAAATTCCACCGCCTCTACAACGGTCAACGTAGAAGGTACAGGAACCACGCAGTCAGCCGCTAAAGGGTCTTCTATGGGCTGAGTCGACAACGTTTGGGGGTCCTGATCGGGAGCAATGGGTGACACCATGCCAGTAATCCTCAGGTGAATAGTGCAACGGGTGGATCGTGCGGACGCTAATGACCACTCCTGCCAAACTATAGGGGGTATCACCCAGGTTTCTCTGTAGTTACTCCCCAGCTTCAAGGACTCTTAACAGGCAAGTAATGACTTGGTTAGGGCTGAGCACCACTGACAGCGTCGGGGCTACTAGAGCATCGGTTCAGTCTGGTTAAAAACCCGGTTTCTTCATCGCTGCTTTAACGAGATCATCTGCTGTCTGGCCAAGAAACCGGGTTGCTGCACTGAAGTCCCAACAATAGCCTCATCCAAGCGGAGACTGTACTTACCAGAGGTCAGGTCCAGGGCGACTGCGATGGCAGTGTCGCCCTGTTAGGGCAACGCACTAAGCCGCTAGCAGCTGACGCAGTACGTACTGTAGAATTCCCCCATGACGGAAGTATTCCACCTCATCTAGGGTGTCAATCCGGCACAGCAGGGGCACCTGGGTCGTTTCTCCATGGCTGCGGTGAATAGTGAGAGTGACCGTCATGCCAGGCTGAATGCCACCCCTTAGCCCCGTTAGATCAAAGGTTTCGGAGCCATCCAGGTCTAGGGTATGGCGATCGCAGCCAGACTGAAACTGCAGCGGTAGCACGCCCATCCCCACTAGGTTAGAGCGATGGATACGCTCAAAGCTTTCCGCAATCACCGCCTTAACCCCCAATAGCCGGGTCCCCTTAGCGGCCCAATCCCGGGAAGAGCCGGTACCGTACTCTTTACCAGCAATCACCACCAGGGGGGTGCCCTCGGCCTGGTAGGCCATGGCCGCATCATAGATGGACATTTCAGTCCCGTCGGGCATATGTTGGGTCACTCCCCCCGAGGAACCAGGCACCATTTCATTCTTCAGGCGAATGTTGGCGAAGGTGCCTCGCATCATCACCTCGTGGTTACCCCGGCGTGACCCGTAGGAGTTGAACTCATCACTACTAACACCATTGTCCACCAGGTAATGGCCAGCGGGGCTATCAGCCTTAATCGCACCAGCGGGCGAAATGTGGTCAGTGGTAATGCTATCTCCTAGCAGGGCCAAAGGCCGCGCCCCATGGATATCCGCAAAGGCTTGGCCGTTGACACTGGGGGGCATGGCCTCGAAATAGGGAGGATTTTGGACATAGGTGCTGTCGTTCTGCCAATCGTAGGTTTGGCTGTCGACCGGGGCAATTTTCTGCCAGTCGGCGGTACCGGTAAACACATTGCCGTAACGGCTGCGAAACATCTCGGGGGTTAAAGCCGCCGCCATCACCGTCTTAATTTCATCGGTGCCGGGCCAAATATCCTTGAGGTAGACCGGTCGCCCTTCGGCATCCTGCCCAATCGGGTCAGTCTTGAGATCGATGGCCAAGTTGCCGGCGATCGCATAGGCCACCACCAACGGCGGCGATGCCAGGTAATTAGCTTTGGTGTGAGGGCTGACCCGGCCTTCAAAGTTACGGTTGCCCGACAGCACGGCCCCTACCACCAGGTCGTTGTTGTCAATGGCGTTGGCGATGGGAGCGGGCAGCGGCCCAGAATTACCGATGCAAGTGGTACAGCCATAACCCACCAGGTTAAAGCCCAGGGCATCGAGGTCAGCCTGCAACCCGGCCTTATCCAAATAATCAGACACCACTTGGCTGCCGGGGGCCAGGGAGGTTTTCACCCAGGGTTTGACCGTCAACCCTTTCTCCCGAGCTTTGCGAGCCACCAGACCAGCGCCAATCATCACCGAGGGATTAGAGGTATTGGTGCAGCTGGTGATGGCGGCAATCACCACGTCGCCATCGGTGAGGGCATAGTCGGCACCGGTCACAGGCACCGACTGTTTTTGGCTGTAGTCTTTACCACTAAAACTGGGAAAGTCAGCGGTTTTGAACTGGTGGGCCAGGTCAGACAGTAGCACGCGATCCTGGGGCCGCTTTGGCCCCGCCAGGGAAGGCTCAACCGTGTCCAGTTCCAGGGAAAGGGTATCGGTAAAGATTGGATCTGGGGTATCGGTAGAGCGCCACAGCCCCTGGGCCTTGGCATAGGCCTCCACTAGGGCCACCCGCTCGGGGTCACGACCAGAAAACTCTAGATAATGGATGGTTTCAGCGTCGATGGGGAAGAAGCCACAGGTGGCTCCGTACTCAGGGGCCATATTGGCGATGGTGGCCCGGTCAGCCAGGGTCAGGTGGGACAGCCCGTCACCGTAAAATTCCACAAACTTATTCACCACGCCCTTTTGGCGCAGCATCTGCACCACTGTCAGCACCAGGTCTGTCGCCGTGGCCCCTTCCGGGAGTTGCCCAGTGAGCTTAAAGCCCACCACCTCGGGAATCAGCATTGAGATCGGTTGCCCCAGCATGGCCGCTTCCGCTTCAATGCCACCCACGCCCCAGCCCAGCACCGACAGGCCATTAATCATAGTGGTGTGGCTATCGGTCCCGACCAGGGTGTCGGGGTAGGCGATCATTTCGCCATCTTCAATTTTGGTCCACACCACTTGGGCCAGATATTCTAGGTTCACCTGGTGGCAAATACCGGTGCCGGGGGGCACCACCCGAAAATTATCAAAGGCATTTTGGCCCCAGCGGAGAAAGGCGTAGCGTTCAAAGTTGCGCTGAAATTCCTTTTCGACGTTTTCGCTAAAGGCGGCCGCACTGCCAAAGGCATCCACCATCACCGAGTGATCGATCACCAGGTCTACTGGAGACAGGGGGTTGATTTTGTCGGGGTCGCCGTTCAGCTTCGCCATGGCGTCCCGCATGGCGGCCAAATCCACCACGGCAGGGACACCCGTGAAATCCTGCATCAGCACCCTGGCCGGGCGATAGGCAATCTCGCGAGTGGAAGTCTGGGTTTGTAGCCAGTCAGCCACCGCTTGCACATCGGCCGCTTTCACCGAACGACCATCTTCGTGGCGCAGCAGATTTTCCAATAGCACTTTCAGGCTAAAGGGCAAACGACTAATGTCGCCCAACGATTTAGCCGCCTCTGGCAGGCTGTAGACCGTGTATGGGGTGTTGGCTACAGTCAGGGTGGTTTTGGCGTTAAAGCTATTCACAGGGGAGACTCTCCGGTGTCTACAGGATCCTAAGACTGGGACTGGGGCAAACCAGATAAAACAGACCTGACCGCCTCACAGATCATGGGTAAACGTCATGGTTAAATGCCATGAGCACCTGAGGTAACGGTCGCTGGCTGTCTAACTCACAACCAATAGCATAGAGCAGCATCGTCCTATCCTAGATCTAGGAAGGCGATCGCTATGTCGATGAGATTTTACATTGTCTATTAGACTGCGCTGTAGCGTTGATATCCGATTTCGTTACTTGGAAAATATGCGGCCAAACAATGGGCGCTTGGCTGAGGATGGGGTTGATTTAGCCTCAGCCCCCGATTGGGGCTGGATAATGCTAGCGATATCTAGCTTGAGTTGCTGAGCATACTTCAAGGCCACAGCGTTTTTAGGGTTTAGCCGTAAGGCTTGCTTGAAGTGAACCTTAGCCATACCGGGCAAATTGCTGAGTAGATAGGCTTGCCCCATTAGGCAATGATATTTGTGATTTTTAGGATCAATTCTCAGGGCATCCTTCAGCTCTTGGATGGCGGCGGGAATAGCCTTAGCTTTGAGATACTCTTGGGCCCGCTGGAAATGGCGATCGGCATAGGCTAACCCAGGGGTGCCATTGTCTTTCGGAGGCTCTGGGTTAGCCACTGATGTCTTAGGGACAGGGGCAGTGATTAAACCAGTGCGCTTTTCTCGGATCACCGGATCGCCCATTTTGCGGCGTAAGTAAACCAAGTTGAGCTCGGCGATAGGGGGGGTGTTGGCTTCAAACGCCTCCAGGGAAGCGTATTGGTTGCCGATTAACTGCTCTAAGGCATGTTCATAAAACAACTCAACCTCAGCCTCCGGGATACCGAGTAACTGACGACTGAGGTGATCTGACGGCTGCAGCTGCCCATCCCGCGTCAACCGCCTCACCTTAAACCGCAGGGTGGCCAATACTTCGCTGCGTCCCTTGTCTTGCTTCAACCGCTGATAAGCCGGGTTGACTAACTTGGAGAACACCTGGCTGACAAACGCCTGCTGATCCGTAGGGGTGTCAATATGTGTGTCAGGGTGCAAGAGCTTAGCCACAACCCGATAGCGCTTCAGGATACGACGCTCATCCGCAGCCACCGAAACCCCCAAAATGGCATAGGGGTCTGTATATCGATTTAGCCAAGCGGGAGAGAAAGCAGGTTGGGACATCCAGCGATAGCGGCAACAGCAAGCACTAAGGTAATCTTATCGACTCTAGCAAAGCCTTTACCCTTTGCTAACCCAGTTCAGAGGTTGATAACGCTATAGTAGCGGCACTAATCAATATTTTTATTGTTGCGGATTCTCGGTTAGCTGAGGGCGATCGCCTCGACACCCTGCCGATATCTTTACGGTCAGCCTATACTAGGCCCATAGGTTTGTTAGTAAATTTAAATCCGGGTTGCGATGTCCCGGCTTGCGATGTCCATAGAACTGCGTAGCCGTCGAATTGCTGTTGCCTTAGCCTGGGCTGGGGCCCTAGCCCCAAGTCCCATTCCCCTGTCAGGGTTACATAAATTTTATTTGGGGCAGCCCGGATGGGGGGTTCTGTACCTACTGCTCAGCTGGACCCAAATTCCCCGGATTGCTTGTGCCATCGAGGGGGTCTGGATGTTAACCCAACCCCAGGAGGCATTTACCAACCACTGGGGACAGCAGGTGAATTCCCAAGCTGACGCTAGCTCCACCATTGACCCTGCGCAGGTCAACGCCCTAGGCTTAGCCCTGCGCGAACTAGACACCCTACGGCAGGACGGCTTAATTTCTGAGTTAGAGTTTGAACAAAAGCGTCGTCAACTGCTGGAGCAGATTGGATAATGTTGGGGTAAACCATCAGGCAAACGGCACCGTGCTGCTCAAGCGTTGGCAAACTTTAAAGGCTCAACTCCATCCCTTGGCCAGTCGGTTGGCTGAGGATCCCTACTGTCGGCTACAGTCTTTGGCAGACGTGGCCCTGGCCGCTCAGTTGGGTCTCACCATTGATGTGAACCAGGCCACCGTAGACGACTGGCTACGGCTGCCCGGCATTTCCATCCGTCAGGCCCAGCGGCTAGAACGATTGCGGCAGAGTGGCGTCCAATTTTATTGTTTGGAAGATTTGGCGGCCGCTTTAGGGATGACTCCAGTTCAGCTGCGGCCTTTGGCACCCGTGCTAGCCTTTTGTCACTACGATCGCGATAGTCCCATCACATCCCTGCCCCTCAGCCTGAACCAGGCCACCTCCCAGCAACTCTGTACGATTCCAGGGATGCCGCTCGAGCTAGCTCGAGCCATTGTGTGGGACCGCCTGCGACGGGGAAACTACCGAGATTTAGCTGACTTGCAAGTTCGGCTGCAGTTACCCCCAGACACGATTCAACAGTTGATGTATTACCTACAGCCCTAACTCTCCTATGTCTGTTGCTCCCCTGACCTGGTCCGACCTAGATACCCGCACCGATTTCAGCATCGATACCGTTAACGGCCCCACCAATGCCCAGGCCACCCTGCGTCTGTTTGGCCAGGCAGAAACCGATGTGCGAGTCACCCTATACCGGGATAATCACGCTTGGTGCCCCTACTGCCAAAAGGTATGGCTGTGGCTAGAGGAGAAGCAGATTCCTTACCAAGTCAAAAAGGTCACCATGTTTTGCTATGGCCAAAAAGAGACGTGGTACAAGCAGCGGGTTCCCTCGGGCATGCTGCCGGCTCTGGAGCTAGATGGCCGGATAATCACTGAGAGCGATGATATTCTACTGGCCCTAGAGCAGGCCTTTGGCCCCTTAGGCCAAGGAATGACCGACCCAGCCGTGCTACCCCTGCGCCAGCTAGAGCGATCGCTGTTTCGAGCCTGGTGCCTGTGGCTGTGCTATCCCAGCCGTTCTAGCCGCGCCGATCGCCGTGCCCAGGAGCAATTTGTCGGGGTGTTGGCCCAGGTGGAGCAGGCCCTGGCCAGTACCCCTGGGCCTTATTTTTTGGACACCTTTAGCACCGCCGATGTGGTGTTTACCCCCTATGTGGAGCGGATGAACGCCAGTTTGTACTACTACAAGGGCTATTCCCTACGGCAGCAGCACCCTCGTCTGAGCGATTGGTTTGATGCTCTGGAAAGCCGCTCTACCTATCGCGGCACCCAGAGCGATTTTCATACCCATGCCCACGACTTACCACCGCAAATGGGGGGATGCTATGAAAATGGCACCTCTCAAATGCTAGAGAATAAGGCGCAGGTAGACCAGGGACCCTGGTTTGGCCTGCCAGATGTCACCTACCCAGAGCCAGACACCGCCAAGCAAGAAGCCCTACACCGAGTGCTGAAGCATCGGCAAAACATCATCCGGGTCAACCCCACTGATGATGTCCTGTTTGACGAAGCCCTGCGCTGTGCATTGACGGAGATGATCACGGGGGAGGATTGTCCCCCGCCCCCGGGGACAGAGGTAGGGCTAAGGTACTTGCGCGATCGGATCAATGTGCCCCGGGACATGTCGATCTATGCCGCTAAGCACTTGCGCCAGAGCCTCGAAGCCACTGCCGCCCTAGCTGGGGATGGCCAGCCACCGCCGATTCCCCTCAGCCACCGCCGCGATCAAGATCCTACTAATTTCAAATAGCCCAACAGCACAGACTGGGCGAAGCGCTAGTTAGCTGATAGTTAACATGGGCTGATCGCCCATAGCCAAGCGTTTCAGCCCCATACCCAGAAATCCTTCGCTCATGCTTGCAGGAAGGATTTGACACAGCCCAGGTAGGTCTCGGGATCTTCCAACATCGGGAAATGTCCTGTGTTTTTCACCAGGGCGTACTCAATATGAGGATTTAGTGCTGCTGCCTTGCGCCCCAGTTCTGCGGGGGTAATCTTGTCAAACTCCCCTGATACCAGTAGCGTGGGTACGCTAATTTTGGCAAATTCCACCGGCATCACCTCCGTCGCCCTTTGACTGACCGAAGTGAAAATTGTGCCCAGGGCGGTAGCGTAGTCGGCGGCGAGAAAGTCCTCTAAAAATGCGATCTTCTCGGCAGCGGGAATCGGGCGACTGAGAAAGCGAGCCATAAAGAAGCGTGGTGCTAGGGGGATTTGGCTCAGCCACTTGGGCCGAAAGACTACCACGTAACCACCAAACTTATAGAAGGCTTCAAAGGCGGCCTTGTCATACTCAAACACCCCATTACAGGTGAGAATCAACCGCTCCACCAGGTGAGGGGATTGGTTAACAAAGTACACGGCCACTGAGGCCCCCATAGAGTGGGCATTGACCGACACCGGCCCTAGCCCCAGAGCATGAAGCAACCCGGCTAGGTCATCGGCATAGGTATCGAGCTCGTAGCCCCGCTGCTCCATCGCCGCCTGCTGGTCGAGGGGAATCGGCGATCGCCCAAACCCACGCATGTCATACAGCAAACAGTCGTACTGACCAGCCAGGGCGGCCGCCGTACTGCGCCAGTAGCGGGCCGACCCAGCCCAACCATGGACAAATACCATAACTGGCCTGGTCGAAGCCGGATTACGGGGAGTATCGGTACCAACCCACTCATAGTAGTGGTCAATGCCATTAACACTCACATAAGCCATGATTAGGCCGACTCAGGCTTAGGCATGGACGAGGGGTGTAGCAGCAGATCAGCCGTAGACCGCTGTTCGACCATCTCACAGGTAATGGTGCAGCGCTTCATGTCCTTACGGGAGGGCACTTCGTACATAATATCGAGCATCAATTCTTCAATAATGCCCCGCAGAGCCCGGGCCCCAGTTTTGCGACGGTAAGCCTCCCGCGCGATCGCCCTTAAGGCATCCGGCTTAAACTCTAGCTGCACATTGTCCATCCGCATCAGCTTTTGGAACTGCTTCACCAGCGCATTTTTAGGCTCAGTCAGAATCGCCATCAGCGATTCTTCATCTAGGGGATCCACCACCGACGTAGCCGGAATCCGACCAATAAATTCAGGAATTAGACCAAACTTCACCAGATCATCTGGCTCTAAATGGCGTAGCACATCTGCTGTACGTTTTTCCCGAGAAAGCTGCCCTTCCCCAGGTTGGACAAAGCCGATCGACTTCTTACCAATCCGCTGCTCCACAATTTTCTCTAAACCAACAAAGGCTCCACCGCAAATGAACAGAATATTGCTGGTATCAATCTGAATACAGTCTTGATAGGGGTGCTTACGTCCCCCTTGAGGCGGCACATTAGCCACAGTACCTTCTAGCATCTTCAGTAGCGCCTGCTGCACCCCTTCGCCAGAGACATCGCGGGTAATAGACGGGTTCTCGCTCTTGCGGGCAATCTTGTCAATCTCGTCAATGTAGATAATACCCCGCTGGGCCTCTTCTACATCCAGATCAGCCACCTGCAAAAGCCGTAGCAAAATGTTTTCCACATCCTCGCCCACATAGCCCGCTTCGGTCAGGGTGGTGGCATCGGCAACCGCAAACGGAACCTCTAGAATGCGAGCCAAGGTCTGAGCCAGTAGGGTCTTACCACAGCCCGTAGGACCAATCAGCAAAATATTCGACTTTTGTAGCTCAATAATGTCGTCAGGGGCCTCTCCCTCTAGCCCCTGCAGATAGCTCAGGCGCTTGTAGTGGTTGTAAACCGCCACCGACAGCACTTTTTTGGCCTCATTCTGGCCAATCACATGATCATCTAGATAATTCTTAATTTCTTTCGGCTTAGGAATTTGACTTAGGGAGATGGCTGGAGCTGTTCGAGTCCGCTCTGGAGCCGCTTCTCGACGAGGCACAGGCTGGGCTACAGCGGTACCCGAGTCAAACAACTCCTCGTCAAGAATTTCGTTACAGAGGTCAACACATTCGTCACAAATATAAACCCCCGGCCCCGCAATTAGCTTGCGGACTTGCTCCTGGGACTTTCCACAAAATGAGCACTTAAGATGGGAGTCATACTTAGACATAAAATGCCCCTAGTTGAGTGCAGTCGCAGTAGGGTGAACTGAAAGCGCTTGCTGCTCGATAACGTCATCGATTAGCCCGTATTCTTTAGCCTCTACCGCCGACATATAAAAGTCACGCTCAGTGTCAGCTTCAATCCGCTCAATGGGCTGACCGGTGTGATAAGCGATCAACTCATTCAAGCGACTCTTATGATAAAGAATCTCCTTCGCCTGAATTTCAATGTCCACCGCCTGACCCTGGGCACCACCCAGGGGTTGGTGAACCATAATTCGAGAACTGGGTAGAGATAGCCGCTTGCCCTTAGCCCCAGCACAAAGCAGAAACGCTCCCATACTAGCAGCCAAACCAAAACAGATGGTGACGACATCAGGACGAATCTGCTGCATAGTGTCGTAAATGGCCATGCCGGCTGTCACCGACCCTCCAGGAGAATTGATGTATAACTGCACATCTTTCTCCGGTTCTTCGGCATCAAGATAAAGCAGCTGAGCCACGATCGAGTCAGCCACCTGGCCATCGACCGGTGTGCCCAAAAACACAATCCGCTCTCGCAGCAGCCGCGAGTAAATGTCGAACGCCCGCTCCCCACGGCCTGATTGCTCAACAACCACAGGCAGCACATTGCGCAACGAGTTCATACTAACGGCAGAAGGACTCAAACTTAGGATGGGGCTAATGGGTGTATTCGATGCAATCATAATGACTTTGCGCAAGATTTCAAGGGTGTGGAGAAATACATCACCACCTATTCGACATTATGCCCCAAAAAACGTAGGCTTCTGGGGGGTACCCAGCATCAGCTGAGGATATTTGGCCTACTCCTCCTCGCTATCGTCACTACCATCAACCATTGGCTGGCTCTCCACCTCCACCGTAGCTTCACTGGCGGCTTCTATGTCCTCGTCAGCATCTGCTTCGAGCGAGGCCAGGGTCCCCTCCGGCACTAGCTCCACTGTATTGGTCTCTTCCAGCCAGGCCAAAATTTTCTCCTGCAATAGTTCTTCATGGAGAACCTGCTTCAAGCGATCGGGATCAATTTGACTCGGATCTTCAATCTCTATCATCGTCTCATCGATCTTGGCTTGCAGGGTTTCAGCTTCGATGGTGATACCTTCTTGCTTCGCCACTTCCCCTAGGGCCAGGGTGCGCCGTAGCCGCTCTATGGCATCGGGCTTGGTCCGCTGCCGCATGTTTTCCACTAGGTCTCGGGTCAGCATCTTGTTGACGTCAATGCCCTGACGACTCAGCTGCATGATGGTTTGGCTCAGCAAAAAGTTGACTTCCTGCTGCACCAGGGTGTCTGGAATTTCTACCTCCAGTTGTTCGACCAGCGCTTCAATCAGAGCCGCTTCCTTATTCGCCTTGGTACTCTGCTCCGCTTCCTGTTGATAGCGCTCCTCTAGGGAGGCGCGCAGCTCTTCGATAGTCTCGAATTCACTAATTTCTTGGGCGAAGTCATCGTCGAGATCCGGCAATTCCTTCTCTTTAATTTCCTTCAGCGTAATCGCAAACCGGGCAGGCTTCCCAGCTAACTCCGCTTGGGAATAATCCTCGGGGAAGGTCACCTCCACATCCTTGGACTCCTCTAGGGTCATGCCGACAATCCCTTCCACAAACCCTGGAATAAATCGCCCTTCATCCAGTTCTACCTGAAAGTCAGTACCAGAACCACCCGCAAATTCTTCGTACTCGCCATCATCCCCTTCGACTGTACCGACAAAATCAATGACGGTGACATCGCCCATCTGGGCTGGCCGATCTTCAATCGGTACTAGGGTCGCTAGATTATTTTGATATTGCTTCAGGGTTGTATCGACCTTGTCTGGATCGGGCAGAATTTCTTCCGCCTGCGCCGAGAGCTGTTTATATTGCTTCAGGGTGACCCGTGGTGGCACATCCACCGCAGCCGTAATCGTCAGGGCTGCGCCGGGCTCGTATTGGCTGAGCAAATCGTCAAAGGACGACTTGAGTTGGTAATTGCCAATGGCCTCAATCGACTCTTGCTCAATAGCTTGGTCGACAGCCGTTTGCACCAATTCCTCTAGCACCGCAGCCTTAAATTGAGCCACCCCGACCCGCTGCAAAAATACTTTCCGGGGCACCTTGCCCTTGCGAAAGCCCGGAACGTTGACGGTTTTCATCAACTTGTTGAGCACTTTGTCGTAGGTTTTTTGAGACAGCTCTGCCGAAATTTCAATTTCTAGGCCCAATTGGCTGTCGGGCAGTGCTTCCTGGGTAACTTTCATGGGGTGTGTTGGCTATCTAGACGGCTACTGCGCCAGCCCCAAACCGGGCTAAGCAACTTTTGGC
>SLIY01000060.1 GCA_007135385.1 Leptolyngbyaceae cyanobacterium CSSed165cm_216 | reverse complement strand
CCTCGGAGAACCCACCCCTGCCCCTCCCAGGAGGGGAGCAAGCTGACGACGTTGCCAGCACTGACGCCTCAGAAATCCAAAATCCAAAATCCAAAATCCAAAGTCCCCCCGACACCACCCGTTCTGAGGCCGTCGACCCCACCATCCCCCGCCCGACGCCGCCGTTCTGGGGCACGCGGGTACTGACGCCAGCAGATATCGATTTAGAGGACGTCTTCTGGTACCTGGACCTGCAAGCTCTGTTCGTGGGCCAGTGGCAGTTCCGAAAACCCCAGGAGCAATCCCGGCAGGAGTATGATGCCTTCTTGAAAGAAACCGTCCATCCCATTCTCGACAACTGGAAAGTTCGGATTCTCTCAGAAAACCTGCTGCATCCCCAACTGGTCTACGGCTACTTCCCCTGCCTGGCCGAGGGGAATAGTCTGCACATTTATGATCCGTCTGTGATAGATGGTGAGATGGCGAGATGGCGAGATAGTGAGCTGGATTCACCCCACCACCCCACCACCTCACCACCCCACCACCCCACCCCCATCGCCACCTTTACCTTCCCCCGACAAAAATCGATGCGGCGGCTCTGCATTGCAGATTTTTTCTTGCCCAAGGCAATGGCGGCACCGGGCCAGTTCGATGTGTTCCCCATGCAGGCGGTGACGGTGGGGGATATTGCTACGGAGTTTGCCCAGCAGCTCTTCCAGGCGGATCAATACACCGACTACCTCTACTACTACGGTCTGTCGGTGCAGACCGCCGAGGCCCTGGCGGAGTGGGGCCATACTCGCATTCGCCGCGAACTGGGCTTTGGCGATCGCGAGCCTGCTACCATTCGGGAAGTGCTACAGCAGCGCTACCAGGGGTCCCGCTATAGCTTTGGCTATCCGGCCTGTCCAAACATGGACGATCAACCGGTGCAGTTGGAGCTGCTGGGCAGCGATCGCATTGGCCTGACCATCGACGAAAGCGATCAGCTGTATCCGGAACAGTCCACCACGGCGATTATCGCCTACCACCCGGCGGCCAAATACTTCAGTGCTTAGACCGCCACTTCTGCAGATCCCTGGGTTCTGCGGTTACCTCGCCCCAACCTCTGGGTAATCCACCAGTAGAACCCAGGGATCTTGGTATTAGCTGACCCCAACCCTTGGGTGATCCGCAAGTAGAACCCAGGGATCTTGGCAGAGGAGTGTCAACCCTGCCTAAACCTGATCCGGGTCAATGCCCTGGGCTCGGAGTAGGTCGGCCAATCGTTCAGCCCGCTGGCGCTCGGTTTCGGCCCGCTGTCGTTCGGCCTCGGCCTGTTCTGCGCTCCACAGCAGCAGGTTGCCGTCGGCATCTCACCAGCGTAGCCAGTTCAGAGTTTGGGCCAGTCGCTCTCCCCGCCATACCCCTAAAAACAGCTCAAGTGGCTGAATCCAAAAACGTCCAGCGGCGTCAGGGGGCTGCATCTCGTAGCGTCCGTTTTGCAGATGTCGCACCTCTAATTTGGCCCGCATGGGCTCATATTAGACCTTTCACCTGATTAACCGCAGGCAGAATCACCTCACGGAAATTCATTTGGCCGTAGCTGCTACAGGTTGAATTTCCGCCGCCGTGGAAATGACGAAATAGACGCTCACAAAGGCTGGGATGTACCCGGTTGTGCTTAGGTGGCCGCAAACAAAATTGAAGTTTGTGTACCGATCGCCTTTAGATTCTGACTTAGGTCGTGGCGAATGTGTCGTTCAATCAGGCCCACAGGCATGGCTCGGGGGGGTTGAATCAGTAGGTTATAGCTCAGCCGAGTGCCTTCCCCAGCCTGGGTGGTCAACGGGTCTAACAACCACTGCCCCTCAAACTGGCGAAAGTCCCCTTCTACCATCGAGAACCGAAGTTCTCTGGGGAAAGTCTCCACCATATCCAACACTACCCGCGCACAGAACTTCACGTTCAAAAAACACTGAGCCCCCATTTGCTCTAGCCGAATTCCCCCATGGGGATGATGCAGACGCTGGCTCAGGGAAAGGTTAGGGATAAAGTTAGCCAGGTTGTCGTAATCGGTCAGCACTTGCCAGACCTGATCAGGCTTGAAAGGAAGATCGGTATAGGCTTGAATGCGCCGCTGGCGACCGGCCAACTTTTCGGTGCGTACTGCTACAGAGCCATGGGCACTTGACCAAGCACCATCCAGGATTGCCGCTGCAGGCTGCGCTTCAGAGTTGACTAGGTTGGGAGTTTTCGGCGTCATCGTCACAATGATGATAGGTTCGCAAAATGGACACAATGCCCAACATTTAGCTGTACCCATGCCCAGAATACCAGCAAATCTCAGGGCTGCAAGTCAGCTCCTATGAATTTTCTCTATGGGTGGGTAATCCCAGGGTGAAGCAGGTTTGCCAGAGCCCCTCTGGGGTGGGGTGGCTCGCCACGGTGATAGTACCACCGATTTGTTTGACCAAGCCTTTGACTAAGGCCAGTCCTGCCCCCATACCTGGGATGCCGTTCTGGGTTGCCTTAGGCCCCCGACGAAATTTGTCGAAGATATAGGGCAATTCATTCGGTTGAATCGCGGCACCCAGATTGCTCAGGTGAATAGCTATGGACTGATCCGCCAGGCTGTTGAGGGTAAAGGTGACGGTTGATTGGGGAGCAGCATATTTGCGCGCGTTCGTTAGTAGTTCTTGTAAAATTCGAGTCAGGGGGGCGACAGCTGTGGTGAGGGTGACAGGATAGGCCGGTAAGTCAAGCCTTAGGGCCAGTTGGGCGGTGGCAAATTGCCCTTGAGCCTGGGCGGCCACGCTAGCTAGAAGCTGGGACAGGTTGATCGGGGTCAGGGGGATCTGAGGCGGCTTGGTGTCGACGGTTTGCAGCATCAGCAGGTCGTTGACCAGATTAATTTCCTGGGAGCATTGCTGCTCCAAAATATCGAGGTACATGGCGGCCCGCTCGGGGGTCAGGTCAGGACGGCGCAACATCCGGATGGACAGCATCATGCTGGTCAAGGGGGTGCGCAGTTCATGGTTCAGGGTGCTAAGGAAATCTTCCTTTAGGGCATTGAGGTAAAGCCGTTGTTCGGCATGGCGCTGGGCCTGGTGCTGCAAGTGGTGCTGATGGAAGGCGATCGCAACGACACTAGCCACATTGACCTTGATCGCTGGATCCAGCTGATGGCCAAACTGGTGGCGGTGGCTCAACAGCAGCACACAGCCTTGGGTGT
>SLIY01000461.1 GCA_007135385.1 Leptolyngbyaceae cyanobacterium CSSed165cm_216 | reverse complement strand
CCGTGGCACCGTCAGAGCATACCACCGCATCCCTGACCGCGACCCGCGACGACTTTTCCGACTACGTCGCCCATTTGCAACTGCACATGGCCCTCCAGGCTCGTAATCTGGTTCCCTCCCTTAACCTAAAGGGAGACAGCCGCCAAAGCCTGTTGCACCAGACCCAGGCTGATGCTGAAAAGCTAGCCTCCCGCCAGGGGCTTTAGGTGATGAAGCACCGCTGATGACCTAGAGCTTCGGCTTGGCATCAGCGGTGCATTCCAGTAACCACGGTAAAATTTTTGCGATTTCCCTGAATACACTGAGGCATAAGTCGGCGTTGCGTCAGGCATGTCTTGAGCAGGGCCTCAATCCAGTCTAAGCGGTCATGGCTTGTGGTCATGACTTAACGATGGTCGGCAATGGGATGATTATCGACCAGAAAAGCGAATAAACCTCGTCTAACTTGAAACCCGGAGTTTCCCTCACCCTAAATCCCTCTCCCCTCGGGAGAGGGACTTTGAATGGCTTTCCGGCTCCCCTCGCCCTCTGGGAGAGGGGCTGGGGGTGAGGGAAGAACTATGGTTCTCAACATGGACTTGGTTTAGTACAAGAATTCTAGTTGCCCTAGCCTTGAGTTAGGCTAACAACCGTCCATACCCACCTAAAAATATCAGCCACACTGTCACCACCAACCAGTGCATGATCACCGGTATCCACCCCGAGCCCGATCGCCAATAGGTGACCGTGCAGAACAGCCCCAGTAGCCCAGTAGCCAGCAAAAACATCGGATGGGTAAAGGTGGTGAGTGCGATTGGGTAGAAGGTCATGGCATTGAGCGGATGCATCAGCACAAACAGGCCCAGCATCGGTAATCCTACAGCCCAACGCTTGTGAGTATCCACGATTTCTGTGCGGTGGGGTAGCAGCAGCACGCGCCAAAAGACTTCTTCAGCGATGGCAGGAATAATTAACAGTCGCGCTGCCAGGGTTAGATAGCCCACCCCAGACACATCCGCCAGGGTAGGGGTCAATAGCTGAGTGGCTAATCCCAACGGTATGGTGATCGCCGCAAAGACAGCAGTCAGCTGCGCCGCTAACCACCAGTCGGGCCAAGTTGGCCAGGTGGTAACGGCCTTGACCAGTCGGTGCTTCACCAGCCTGAAGGTAATATAGGCCCGGAGCCGCAGGTTATCCACAGGTCAACATGGGGTGACATCCTCTCCCATGGTAAACAGGTCGATGAGGAATGACCGTCATGAAATATGCCACCATCGATACCCTGGCTTCCTCAGCCCCTCCTCTGCTAGTGGCCATGGGACAGCGAGTGTTGCCCCTCAAAAAAGGTGTTGCTCCTCGAAAGAGACAATAGCAGGTCTAAACATCAATGGTGACTGGCGACGATACCCCGTCAACAGCGAGAATGGCTATGTGGTTCTATGGCTTGCCGTGGAACTACACCTCCTGTAGCAAAGTAGCAAAGACACACTGGTCAATGGGTAATTACGATACTGAGCCGGCTACCAGTCCTGCTGCCGTTAGCGTGGCTGGCCTAGTGGGCTACATCAAATCGGTTTTAGAAGAGGACCCCACCCTGCGCCAGGTCTGGGTGGTGGGGGAAGTTTCCAGTGCCAACAATCACCCTAAAGGTCTGTTTTTTACCCTGACCGACCTAGACGACAAAACGGCGTTGAGTTGTGTGGCCTGGCGCAGCCAATTGACTCGATTGACGACCATACCTGCCGTGGGCGATCAGGTGATTGCGCTGGGCACAGTGAAGATCTATCCCCAGCGCAGCAGCTACCAACTGACGGTGTGGCAGGTGTTGCCTGGTGGCGATGGACTGAAGGCCTTACGCTACCGGCAATTAAAACAGCGGTTGGCGGCAGAAGGGTTATTTGACCCCGAGTTTAAGCGCCCTCTGCCTGCCCTACCCCAAACCATTGCAGTGGTATCGTCGGCCCAGGCTGCCGCTTGGGGAGATATTCAGCGATCGCTACGGCAGCATCATCCCGGGCTTCACATTGTCTTTTCCCCAGCGACCGTACAGGGGGATAGTGCGCCAGCGTCGATGGTGGCGGCGATCGAGCGGGTGGTGGCGGATGGCCGAGCCGAGGTGCTGATTTTGGCTCGGGGGGGCGGGGCCACGGAAGATTTGGAATGTTTTGATCACGAGCGGGTGGTGCGGGCGGTGGCCCAATGCCCGATTCCAGTGGTCACAGGCATTGGCCACCAGCGGGATGAATCGTTGGCGGATCTGGCCGCAGACTGGTGTGCCCACACGCCGACGGCGGCGGCGATCGCGGTAGTCCCGGCCCTGGCTGACTTATTCGAGGCCCATCGCCAGCGGGCGGCCCTGGTGCAGTCCCTGGTGGCAGAACACTTAAATGCCGCCCAAGACAATACCCACCACCTAGCCCAGCGATTACTCAGAACTCGCCTCGATCAACAGGTACGGCAGCAGTTGACCCACCTACACCAGCTGAAAGGTCGGCTGCGCCAGGGGGTACAGGTGGAATTGCGCCAGGCCCGCGATCGCACCCAAGCCTTAGCTCAGCACCTAGATAGCCTTGATCCAGATACGGTGGTGCGTCGCGGCTATGCCCTAGTGCGCGACGGGGCCGATCAATTGGTCACCGATGCCAGCACTGTGACCCCGGGGCAGCGGTTGCAGGTGCAGTTGGCCCAGGGGAGCTTGAGGGTAGAGGTGGTGGAGGTGGTGGAGTGATGGAGTGTAGACGCGGAGCGGCTTCCCGTAGGGTAGGGGGGATGGGGAGATGGGGAGATGGGGTGTAGACGCGTTTCGCAAGCGACATGGAACGCGAAGCGTGTGCAGCGCACGTCAGCGGCGTTTTGCAGGGTAGGGTAGAGGGAGGTTGAAATTTTGAATTTTGAATTCTGCCTTTATCCTTTTGCCCTATGCCTAAAAAAACCACCCCAAGCCAACCCAAAAACTGGAGCTACGAGGACACCGTCGCCACTGTCGAGGCGATTATTGCTGACCTAGAGTCGGGAAATCTGCCCCTGGCGGAGGTACTGACCCAGTTTGAACAGGCGGTGCAGGCCCTGAAGCAATGTGAGGGCTATTTGCAAGAGAAACAGCAACAGGTGGATTTGTTGATTGAAACGCTAGGATAATGAAGCCGTTTGGAGGCTTACCGTGTTTTTCAGCGTTGTTATTCCTACCTATAACCGCAAGCCGATTCTGGAAAAGTGCCTG
>SLIY01000248.1 GCA_007135385.1 Leptolyngbyaceae cyanobacterium CSSed165cm_216 | reverse complement strand
GTGGTGGAAGCTCGTAATAAGGTGGTCAAAATCAATTTGGGTGCTACCGCTAAAGCCCCAGTTATTGAGGCAACAGATGCTGAAGCCAGCACCGAAGCATAGGGATGGTTCCGGTCATTCCACGGGTTTTGAGACAGAGCTAGTTTGAGAGTTCAGTCATGATGATTAAGGCGGGCCTGGCCCGCCTTTTTTTTATTCACAATTACCCTATGGCCAAGTTCCTCTGTCCCCCTTAGTTGACTGACAAAAGTCTATGGCCCTCACCCTCTGGGTGAGGGTGAGGGCTTTCGGGGATCTGGCTAACAAGCTTTGTCAGTCAATCAGCTGTCACCCACTCCCACAGCTGAGATAATCTTCGTACACTATACTGATCGGTTAAGGTGTCGCCTCGTCCACCCTCAGCCTATTGAGCCAGTACTCTACGGCAGAAGTACGGCAGAAGTACGGCAGAAGTTGGCCAACTCGTCCTGATACCTGACACCCAGCACCTGACACCCTCAGCCAGGGGGGTCACTATTTTTGCCAGTTCGTACTAGCCTCGCTCAGCCTATTTCCAGGTCATCCTTTTACCTTGGTCACTCACCATGCCTGCTACCCTCCGTTTGTCTGGTTTACTGCCCTTGGGGCTTGCCCTACTGCTGACCACAGCGGCCTGCACCCGTACCCCAGACACCGCTAATGGCAACGACCTAGATCCCACCCCTGGAACCGTGGACCCGGTCGATCCGGCCCCTAATGGCGACGTGGTGGAAGACACGGAACGGTTGTTGGCCCTCTCTGGGGATGGCCTGAAACTGGTGGGGGACCAGACTGGAACTACCGTGGCATTACCCTTTGGTACCGATATCGACTTTGTGGACGATACCCTCACCCAACTGCTGGGTGACCCGTTAGAGTCAGGGCTAAACGAGGAATGTGGTGCTGGGCCACAAATCATTACCCAATGGCCCAATGGCATGGTTGTCCACGGGGCTGAGGGGGAATTTATCGGTTGGGGAGTACGCCCTGGCACCGAAAGTGCCAACCTGACTACTATGGCTGGCATTGGCATTGGCTCAACTCTGGCAGATTTGTCAGCAGCCTACACGGTAGAGGTGTTTGAAAGTACCCTTGGCATTGAGTTTATGGCTGGTGCCTTAGCGGGCCTGCTCACCGCTGATGCACCAGATGGCGTCATTACTGACCTCTGGGCGGGTACCACCTGCATTTTTCGCTAGGGATGATTGTCCCTTGCGCCGGGGGCGCTGATCCAGCCTACGGACATTTTTTTGATGGAGAACCCTTAACGGCACCACATTTAAGCTGGGAAATCCTGAATAGGCCGGAAGCCAGAATCCAGTCTCTTCTTGTATGCTGACTTCTGGCTCCTGAATTCTATTATGGGCATAACGTCCCGCCTTAACGCAGGAGTTGCTTCACCGTGCTCAGCATATCGACGGGGCGAAATGGCTTGGTGATATAGGCATCAGCCCCCTGCTTCATGCCCCAGTAGCGGTCAAACTCTTCCCCCTTGGAAGAACAGATGATCACCGGGATATTTTGGGTGCTGGTGGTGTTTTTGAGCCAGCGACAAAGCTCATAGCCATTCATGTGCGGCATCACAATATCCAGCACTACCAAATCGGGTGGGGTGGTCTGAATCATCTTTTGAGCTTCCACCCCATCTTTGGCCTCGACTACTGTTAACCCTGCCTTCAGTAACAGCCCGGCAATCATTTCTCGAAGGGTTGAACTATCATCCACAATTAAGACTGTACTCATGGCTTTTATTCGCGGGCCCTGGTGACCATTGCTGCTCCGTAGTTATTATGGCCAATTTGGGCAAACTCTAACACCATAAATTAGGTAATCCCCCAATTTTCTGGTTCATTGACCCAGTTATAACAGAATCGTTAAGCTGTTGCGCTTTATCCGTCCTCCTGGGTGGTGGCTAAATCTCCCAGCCAGGTAATAAAGTCGTCATAGTCTTGGGCCACTTCGCGCCATACCTGGGGGTAAGTGGTCACTAGGCGAGCTACTCGCTCAAAGCTAGAGCGGTGGATTCCCGTAGCACAAGCCGGTCGCCCCCCTCGCTCTGTGGCCATGCGGTCAAGTAACCGCTTATACCAGTCTGACCCAGCCGGTAATCCTCCGTTAAGTTCTGTGGCAATCAGCTGTAGAACTTTTTCGCAGCCAGTGTAAAAATTGTGGAGCTTCAACGCCAAGTTTTCATACAGCCAGTCGGCTTGGCTGGGGTTTTGATCAATGGCGCGGTTAACTCTGGCAATATCGTCTTCTAGCTGGCCTAGGCGGGTTAATTCCATCTCAATATCGGCGGCTAGTTCGCGAATCGCGCTTGGGGTAATGTCACGCATTAAGGGCTATTCCGGTTTCAAGCACTCGTTGTCTAAAGTAGGGATCTAGATCCTCTAGGGGTTTCAGGTCGACCCACCGTTGGCTGTATTGATTGGCGGCTGCAACTGCTTCAAAATACTGAGCCTTAGGAATGTTGTCAGCCGCAATGTCAATATCTGACTGCGAGTGGAAACGGTCCTTCAACAGCGAGCCAAATACGACAACATGATTTGCTCCGTAGCGATCGCGTAGCATGGCAGCAATCCGATGGACCTCTTCCCATGCCTGTGCTTTAGCTTGGGTTTGAGCCCGTTGCTGGGCGACTCTGGCCTGCCGCCAGTAGGTTACATGCTTAGGATCAACTACCATCACCTTAGTGGGATATCACTAGGCGCTTTATTAGCACCTGACTCTATGCTATCTCAGGGCTATCTCAGGGCAAACTTACGCACCGCCAGTAGGCTACCCATCAGGCCCACCAGGGTGCCTAAGCCTAGCAGGGCAGTGGGCAGCAACAGCAGTTGCCGGGGGGTCAAGGCCAGCCCCTGGGCCACAAACTGAATAAAGTCCGCCTGTTGGGCCGCCACCTCTTGCAGCGATCGCTGAATGGCAAACAGTAAGGCCCAGGCCACCCCGGCCCCAGCGAGACCAAAGGCGGCCCCCTGCAAAATAAAGGGTAAATAAATCCAGGCGCGGGTCGCCCCCACCAGTTGCATCACCTCGATTTCCCGGCGACGGGCCAGCACAATCAACCGAATGGTTGTGGTAATCACCGCCGTAGCGGTCAGGGTGAGGATGGCGATCACAAAGG
Organism: Leptolyngbyaceae cyanobacterium CSSed165cm_216; assembly: GCA_007135385.1. Taxonomy (GTDB): domain Bacteria; phylum Cyanobacteriota; class Cyanobacteriia; order Phormidesmidales; family Phormidesmidaceae; genus Nodosilinea. Next base: position 55 of record SLIY01000248.1, on the reverse strand, counting down.
CACTGGCCCATTTCAGCCCCTGATTTAGTTGCGCCAGACGGGTAACGGCTTCATC
>SLIY01000400.1 GCA_007135385.1 Leptolyngbyaceae cyanobacterium CSSed165cm_216 | reverse complement strand
CTCCACGGCGGTTTTGTAGATGTTTTCTGGCGCATTGACATCTGGTTTAACTTGCTATTTGGCCTAGAATTGCTGGCCCGCAGCTTCTACCTCGATCGCCGCTACAAAAACTTCACCTGGCGTGATTCCATCCTCTGGCGATGGTACGACCTGCTGTTGATTTTCCCCTTCAGCGCCCTACGACTGCCATGGCTGGCGCTGCTGCGCGTCGTACCGGTGATTATCCGTATCAACCAGTCCAATATCATCAATCTGGACCCGATCCAAAACCGCATTAGCCGCTTTGTCATGAGCCAGGTGGCCGTAGAAATCACTGAGGTGGTGGTGCTGCGCATGATTGACCAAATGCAGTCCCTGGTACGAGATGGCACCCTAACCCAAAGCCTACTGCGTAACAACGACCGACGCTACATTGATGTCAGCGGCGTTAACGACCTGGAGGTGCTCTCCCAGCGACTGGTGGCTCTGGCCATATATAACGTCATCCCCCAGGTTAAACCCGAAGTCGATGCCCTGCTCAAACACAGCATTCGCCAGGCCTTTGACCAGGCACCAGGTTACAAAGGATTCCGGCAGCTGCCAGGCATTAGCGACCTATCGGATCAAGTGGCCCAGCGGGTCGTGGCCCAACTCTCGGCAAACGCCTACGGCATCATTAAAGGCAGCATGGATGACGATACCGGCCGCGAGCTCACCCAAAACCTGATGCAAAAATTGACGGAATCATTCAAAACTCAGATTAAGGAAAACGAAAATATCGAAGAGCTAGAGGCGTTGGTCGTGAACTTTTTAGAGGAGTTCAAGCTGAACTATGTGAAGCGGCTGGCGGCAGCAGATGTGGATCGCTTGATTGAAGAGCGTTATCAAATCTACAACGTCACCCAGCAGACGTTAGGAGACAACTAAGCAACACCCTACCCGACCGGGGTATTGACAGGGCATTTGAGCCGGATATGCTGGCTTTTAGATAGAGGATTTTGCCATGAAAATAACCGTAACGTTACTTGGCCTTGCGGTGGGTATTGCAGCCATGGGCGGTTTTCCAGGACCGCGATCGCCCTTACCGCTGGCCGTTGGGCTGGCTACAGCCCAGGCGGCTGAAGGGTCATTTAGTGGCACCTTTATACGAAGTCTCAGGTAATCGGCTCTTGCTGATGTTCAATGACGGCTCTCGGCAACTGTGGTATCGGCAATAGGATTTAATTAGCGCGATCGCGCTGTTGCTGATAAGCCCAATACAGGGCTTCTAAAAAAGTATCTGTAGTCATTTCCGTGGGTAGGGTCTCTAGTTCCACCTGCGCTTTAAACCGTCGGGCCAGTTGGGCACTCACCTGGGCTTTTGCCTTGGGGCTCATGGCCGAGCGCCGCTGCAAAAACTCACGGATAGTCGCAAGGTCATCGGGGGACAGTCGCTCCAGGTTGATCAACCCCAGTAGGTCTTTGCCGATCATCTGGGAGCGCTCGGATATACTAACCTGGCCTCGGGTATTGGGGTCTACCTGCACCACCACGGTTCCCGCCAGCCTATCCCCCAGGCGTTTTTCAGTTTTGCTTAGCAAAATGCAGAAAAACCCAATAAAGAAGCTGTCGTCAACCGGTCGCAGCAGCGATCGCAGGCTGGCCTGGGGTAATCGCTCCGGCTGGCCGTTATCCCGAATCACCCGGATCTTGGTGTAGCGTTTGCCAGGGGTTTGGCCGTACCAAGCCGTCTCAAACCCAACAAAATAGCCCACATATAGGGCAAAGGCGAATACCCCATAAAGGGCTGTCAACCACAAGCCTATCGTCTCGCTGGCGGCCCCCAGGGTAGCTGGGTTAGCCAGCAGTTGCACCAGCAGAAAACTGTACAGTAGGGTCAGCCCTAGCAGTCCTAGTCCCAGGCAAATGTAGTCGATTACCAGCGCCACCGCTCGGCTGCCAATGCCCGCCAGCACAAACTCCAATTCCACACTTTCAGGGGTGCGAATGGTGACTGTGTTAAATAATGCCATCCTGGTTCTAGGCCATTGCTTTAGGTGTCCTGCCGTCGTGGTTGGGCTGTAGGGTATCGCTAGCGGTACTACAGCCCAACCACCCGGCCAACGTGATGCTATGTCTACAGTGCCCCATCCCTAATTACCTAATTAGATGAATGGCGCAGTTCTAGGTCCAGTCCTTCACGCCGGCTGCGTAAATCGTAGTACAGCACTCCCTTTACCGCCTGCCAGAGGGGGAGCACAAAAATGCTGCCCACCAGGCTCAGCACCAGTCCCAATGCCGTAGCGATCGCAGAGAAAGCCGTATTCCCTGGCAATAGCTCAATCAAAAGGGTAGGGATATAGTTGGTCACCATCACAATCGGGATTTGAATTAAAAAGGTGGCTAAAAACACCACCGAAATTCTCACCACCGAGCCGCTGGTCAGGTCCCAACTGCGACTCATACTGCCACCAGCATCTTGATTAGGTTCGATCGCCAGCACCACCTCCGCAATAAACAGCCGAGCGGCGATCCAAATCAGACTAATCAATAAAATCGCTCCCCCCAACATCAGCCCTAGCAGCACCCCCACAACGCCCCCCACGGCCTCATTAATCAGGGCGGACAAGATCCCAGCGGTTAAGAAGCCTAGTGCCCCGCCAGCAATCAAGGCGGCCAAGATCCCAATCAGGTAAGCCGCCATGTAGGCCAGTAACAGCACCACCCCCAGCAGCAAAAACTGCCCTAATTTAGGGGCCACCTGACGCCGGGCCTGTAACGAGGCTTCCGGTTGATCCAGCAAATCGCGAAACGATAAGCGACCAATCACGCTAGAGAGCATGTAGTACTTCGCGGAGCCATACAGCAGCGGCAAAAAGCCGATCGCCGCCCCCAGCAAGCCGCCTAAAACCCCCAACAGTTCGCCGCCAACGGCTGTAAGTAATCCGACAAACAGAACAATCGATAGCGCCAGCCCAATCACGCCCCCAATCAACCAAACCATGGCCAGGGCCGCCAGCTGGAAAAAGGTTTGGAAGCGATCGCGATACAGGCGGATGCCAGCACTGACGACATCGCCAGGGTTGAGGGGGCCAAGCTGACTGCCCGGACTGGTGGATGGGGTCATGGGTGCAGTCTCCTAATACATTGGTCGAGTAACCGGTAGCCATCGATTTCGAGAGTAGCCTACACTTCAGTCAAGCCGAACCATTTTCCCGATGTACTTCATGAATATTCAGCGTTGGATGGCTCG
>SLIY01000302.1 GCA_007135385.1 Leptolyngbyaceae cyanobacterium CSSed165cm_216 | reverse complement strand
TTACGGTTTTTTCGAGGCTAGCAGAGGCTTTTTCCGCCACCTTATCAACGAGTTCGCCTTTGTTCATAACTGTCTCCTATGGGCAATGAACACTGGGATAACGGGCGCATTCCAATGACAACTGTCTGACAATCATCATTGCTTAAGCCTAGCCCTAGGCTATGGAATGGCTGAAACCCCTGTCAAATCAGAATTTCACTGACCCATTCTAAGGGCAACTTAGAAAAAGTGGATCGTCAAAAGCTTTAATTTATGTGGATTTCGAGGTTTTTTAAGAAACTTGAACCCCTACCCCCCGGCCTAACAGCCTAGGCAGGGCTGATCGGCAGCCGCTGTATGCCTTGCTAGGAGAAGGATTGGATACTTGGGGCTAGTTTCAGCGGGCGGACGACACGGCGATCGCCGCTCCGACTCAATGAGTCATTCAGGGATGGCAAAGTGTTAAGCGCTATATCACCCACATCCATGCAAGTCGCTCATGGGCACCATGAATAGCTTGTTTTGTAAATTTGGATACATAAAATTACATTAGATGTATAGCGATTTGGCCGCAAAACCATGCCGCGATCGCCGCTCCATTTCAACTATGGCCAAAAGGTGGCCTAGGCGGGGCGATTGCCCACCAGAGCATGTAGCTGTTTTGGCCTTGACTGGCGTGATCCATCGCCTCACCAATCTGGCTAGCCCCCTGGTGCCCAGGGCGTTCTCCCCAGCCAAACGCCCCCCAGCCAAACGCGATTTATGACACCACGATTAAGGAGGTATTCTATGACAACCTGTTATTGGCCAATTCACACTCCTCACCTGCCTCAGCAGGGGCTAGGCACCTGGGTCAGCAACGCCTGGCAGGCTATGCTAGCTCAACTCAATTGCTCGACAGAACCCCGGGTATGGTCAACCCACACCGCTAAGGAGTTGTTGTGGAATGCTTACGACCCCATTACAGGAGAGACTATCCACTTCGCCACTGAAAATGAACTGCGGATCTGGTTGGAAGACATGCACTACCGCGATCAAGCCATTGCTCGCCAACAGCAGGAAAAAATCAGGATCTACTGGAACAAGTACTAGACCCAGCCCTACTACCTAGTTCTAGAAAGGGTTAGGGGATCCAGGAGGACGCCTTTTGGATCCCCTAACCCTAAGACGCCGTGACTAGGGCCTCTAACTTTGCCACCAGGTCGTCTTTTGCGACGACCCCCTCGACCGTATCAGCCCGTTCCCCCTGGTGAAAGAAGATCAAGGTGGGAATGGCCATCACATGGTATTGCAGCGCTAGGGCGTCTTCTTCATCGACGTTGAGCTTGGCTACCTTGGCTTTACCAGCAAAGGTTTCGGCCAACTCTTCGATAATCGGGTTCATGATTCGGCAAGGACCACACCAGGCGGCCCAAAAATCAACCAGCACGGGCACATCGCTTTGCAACACTTCAGCTTCAAAATTATCGGCGGTGAGAGTGATGTAGCTGGTGGCATCAGCCATAGTTGATATCTCCTGGTCGATAAAATGGCAAATCTAAACCCACAGGGGGATGCCCTGCTCGTTTTCTACGGTACTGCATGATCTGGACGATCCAACCGGGTGGTTCAGGTTTTTTGGTGTTACCCCCTCAACTCGTACTGGCGGGCAGAAGTGTGACCACCTTCGCTGGGGGCAGGTTCTAGGTGTCAGGTATCAGGAATAGCTGGCAGACTTCCGCCGTCGAGTCATAGTACTCTACAACAGAAATAATCCCCCTATTTGGTCAGGCGGAAGTCCTGGTATGACAAAGAATTGCCGTTCCTGCTTCTGCCTTTCTGTACTGGTTACCTGACTAGTTACCTGCGGCTAAGAACCAGCGAAAATCTTCGTCCCGTTGGCTCAATTGCACCCAATCTACCCCTTGGGCTTGCAGAATATCCACTAGTTTGGCGCAGGCGGGCCGTTCGGTAGCATAGTGGCCCGCGTCAATTAGCACCAAATTGCGATCGCGCCCCTCCTGAAACTGATGAAATTTGCAGTCGGAGGTAAGGTAGGCTTGGGCTCCCGTTGTAGCCACGGCCCCCATAAAGCTAGCCCCGGAGCCCCCCAGCACCGCTAGGCGGCTAATGGTTTGGTTGAGGTTTGCGGCGGGGGAATAGATCAGCTTAGGGGGCGACAGCTTACCCTGAATCAGGGTAAGCAGGGCTTGCAAGCTCAGAGCTGGACGCAAATTGCCCACCCGGCCATAGCCTAGCCCATCCTGGGTGGGTACCACTGGCTGAGCATCCTGTAAGTGCAGCATTTGGGCCAGCACATCGGCGGTACCGTCTTGCACCTGGTCGAAGTTGGTGTGGGCGCTGTACACCCCAATGCCGTGGGCGATCGCCAGTCGCACCATGTCTCCCACCGGGTCACCTTTGGCCACTGACTTAAGGGGACTAAAGATCAATGGGTGATGAGCCAGGATCAGGTTGACGCCAAAGCCCTGGTCCCGCAGGGCGATCGCTTCTTCCATCACTGCCAGGGTCGGGGTAAGGCACACTAGTACCTGGGCGGGCTCATCCAGCACCCCGGGCTCAATTTGCCAGCCGCAATTGTCCCAGCTTTCCTGCCAGGTAGGGTTAGCCCAAGCCTCGAACCAGGTGATCAATTTAGTGATAGATAATGTCATTCAGCTTGGGTATCCAAAGGAACTTCTGGTGGCATCATGCTTTCCTCTATTACCTGCTATGCGTTAGCTTAGGCCAGCGTAGTTACAGGTTTACTCGCTACTGGCGGCCATCCCCATTGATCATTATGACATTGGTCAGATAGCACTCGCCCGTTGGCGTCACGGAACAGAAATCACCTCTTTTGCTCTCAAGAAACAAAGCCAGTCGGTGGGCCTCTCTCTGTGGGCCTAGACGGCCTGAACCTAACGGCAGAATCCTGCTGCTAGGACTGCATACTTGGTAAATGCCAGGCTCTCAAGCTGTTTCTGCCACGTTGTGCTTACCCCACAGGGGTTAGTGGGAAGCTGCCTTCTGCCCTCTCTACCCTTTACGCAGGGTGCCTTGAAACATACGCTGACTGGTAGGGCCAGTGGCGGTGGGTTCTAGCCGCAGGGGGCCAGGACCGGCAGGGTTAGGAGTGAGGGGTTCGTAGGCAATGGTGATGGGAAATTCTCGCTGCTCGAAGATGGCTAGGAGTTCTTGGCGGGGGCGATCGCTGGGGTCAATAAAGGCGGGGTCGTAATCAAAGAAGGCCTGGG
>SLIY01000044.1 GCA_007135385.1 Leptolyngbyaceae cyanobacterium CSSed165cm_216 | reverse complement strand
CATCGAAAATCACCATGACATCGGGAACCACCCGCAACTTGGGGAAGCCCTGGGCATAGTAGAGAAACTGATTGCTCAGCACCGTTGCCCGCACCCTGGAGGTACTGCCGCAGCACCTCCAGGGTGCGTAGAGGTGAACCAAGGTTTCGGCCACGGGCTCGCCGTCTGTCGATGGGTAGGTTTGAATGGAGACCTGGGGAGATAGAGCCGTCATGGTCGTCCCTTATGTGCATACTCTAGTTTAGTACGCTGATTCCGACTGCCTGCATGGGGCTAGACGGGTACTCCGCTATGATCAAATCACTTGCCACGTCATCCCTTGAACCATGACCCTTTCCCCAACTGAATTGGCCGCCTTGGGGGTAACCCTACCCCCAACTCAGGCCGAACTCCCCTACGACGATGGAGAACCGATGGAAAGTCAGCGCCATCAGCTACAGATGGACCTGTTGATGGATGGTCTGCGTCCCTGGCTGGAGGCACGGGAGGATGGCTTTGTGGGGGGCAACATGTTTGTCTACGTTGAGTATGGGTATGGCGATCGCCCAGGTGGCCGATGCGACTGGGCTGAGCGTCGCTCAGGTGGAATCGATATGACAGGTACAAAATGGTTGTAGCCATCTACTAATATGCCCAGGAGGCAGCCATGACCTTATCCCAAATGGCCGAACAAGTGCAGCAACTCGTCAAAGCTGAGACCGCCGTGGTGGCGATCGCCGAGGATGCGGGCAACACCATCGTCTATGCAGCGGCTGTGGGCAAACACGCCCCATTCATTCAAGGCAAGCGCAGCCAAACCAGTACATCTGGCCTTTGCGGCGCAGTGCTTGAGTCCGGACAGGCTGCCCTGGTCTGCAATCCCCAAACCGATGTCCGCATTCGCCAAGATCTGGCCGAGCAACTGGGCATTACCACCGCCTTAGCCGTCCCAGTCAAACACAACGGAGCCTTGGTCGGAGCCCTGATGGTGCTGAATCGGCTCGATGGTACGGAGTTTACGCAGACAGAAGAACAAGCCTTGATGGATTATGCCGAGACGGTAGCGGCTGCCGGACTCGATTGCTAGAACCGACTGCACCTTGACAAAGATTCTCTACCAGGATCGCTGCTCTAACGACATGACTGGCCTTCTGCCCCAGAAACCGGGTTTCTGTACCGGCGCTCTAGTCCTCAAGTGGCCCAGCAAGAACGGAAACGAGCGGCTCGGTTAGCTGAGCGACTGCGGCAGCTAGGTCTTGAGCTGGATTAGGCGTGAGCGTTGGCGTGGGCAGGCAAGGGGTTCATCGTTGGGGGCGTTGGTTGGGGGCGATCGCTGAGCAGCAGAATCCGCTCTGGGGCCAGGTGGACATGCCAGGGCAGGGGCCGTTGTTGCAAGACCTGCCATTTTTCTTTGAACAGCTCCACCTGGAGATCGTAGGGGGCAGTGACGGCCCTTCGGTCTGGGGCAAGGTCAGTCTCGGGGGGACGATGGAGCTTAAGAAACAGGGTCATCCGGTGGGGGGTTTCGCTGGTGGCAACCACCCAGGCTGGAAACGTATTGGGGGCGTGGGGATGGTCCACAAACTCCACCTGATGAGCCCGGAAACCCACTTGGCTGAGGCTGGGGGGAAGGGGCTCCACCACCGCTAGCGTGCAATCCCAATCCTCGGCTCTCAGGGTGTGGGCGGAGAGGGGAGTGGCCCTGGAGAAATTTTTGCAGCCGGTAATTTGAGCCGCGATCGCACTTCCCGGTCGTTCAAACACCTGATGGCGGGTGCCATGGGTCACCGCCTGCCCCGCCGCCATCACCATCACCTGGGGGCACACCCGAAACACCTCTTCCAGGTTGTGGGTGACAAAGAGAGCAATGCCGGGATAGGTGGCCAGGGTTTTGATCAATTGCTGTTCCACCTGGCTGCGCAGGTAGGTATCCAAGGCCGAGAGCGGTTCATCTAGCAATAGCACCTCTGGGTTGGGGGCCAAGGCCCGGGCCAGGGCCACCCGTTGCTGCTGGCCACCGGAAATCTGCTGGGGGTAGCGATTGCCCAGTTCCTGCAAATGCATCACACCTAGCCACCAACTCACCCGCTGCCAGCGCTCTAGGCGGGGCAAATGCTGCAAGCCAAAGCCCACATTCTCAGCAATGGTGAGGTGGGTAAATAGGGCATAGGTCTGAAACAACAGCCCCACCCGCCGCTCACAGCTGGGCAAATTGATACCGCGATCGCGATCGAACAACACCCGCCCATTTAGCACGATCCGCCCCCGCTCCGGTGTTTCCACCCCAGCAATGCAGCGCAGGGTGATCGACTTACCCGACCCCGAAGCCCCCAGAATGCCCAGGGCTTCTGGCCCAGCGGTAAACTGCACATCCAGGGGGAAAGGGCCTAGGGATTTGTGGAGGGTGACGGCCAGGGAGGGTGGGGGAGGTGGGGAGCCTGCCCTGTTCGCGAAGCGGCTCCGTAGGAGCAACGGAGTCGAAGGGATGGGAAGGTGGGAGGCTGCCAGAGAATTATGGATGGTTCGGTTCCCCTCTGGGGAGGGGCTAGGGGTGGGTCTGGGGGAATTTTGGATTGGCGATTTTGGATTTTGGAGGGAACCGTAGGGTGCATTAGGTAAGCCATGCTCCTGAGCCAACTGACCTACGGGAGCGGAATCTTCGGTTTTCGGTTTTCGGTTTTCGGTTTTGCCCAACCCCTGCCGCCGAGCCTGCCAGGCATTGGCCGCCAAAATTCCCGACAGCGACACCACCATAATCATCAGTACCCAGGTCCAAGCCTGCCCCATTGCCCCCGCCTGCACCGCGAAGTAAATCGCCATCGGCATGGTTTGGGTGCGGCCTGGAATATTCCCAGCCACCATCAAGGTGGCCCCAAATTCCCCCAGGGCTCGGGCAAAGGATAGGGTCATCCCCGCCAACAAACCGGGGACAGACAAGGGCAACAGAATCCGCCAAAAAATCCGCCACTCCCTCGCCCCCAGGGTACGAGCCACTTGCAGCAGGGTGATATCCACCTGCTCAAAGGCCCCTAGCGCCGTGCGATACATCAACGGAAATGCCACCACCGTGGCGCTGAGCACCGCCCCATACCAGGTAAAGATCACCCTTACTCCCAGGGCTTGCAACAGGGGCGCCAGGGGGCCACTGCGACCAAAGAGCATGAGTAATAGGAACCCGACTACGGTGGGCGGCAGCACCAGAGGAGCAACAAATACGCCCTCCAATACAGACTTTCCAGGCCCCCGGTAGCCCAGCATCCAGTAGGCAGCGGCAATGCCGATGAAGAAGGCAAAGACTGTGGCTAAGCCAGCCACCTTCAGGGAAATCCAGAGCGGTGTGAGGTCAGAGGGCATGGGCCTTAATCCAAGTCGGGTTTAATCTAAGACCGTGAAACCACGGTCGGTAAAGACCGTTCTGGCTGCATCCTTCGAGAGATAGTCCACAAAGGTCAGGGCGGCGGTGGCATGGGCCGTATCGTCGACCACAGCCAGGGGATAAATAATCGGATCGTGTAAATCTGCTGCCGCCGTGGCCGCCACCGTCACCTGGTCAGAGGTGGCCGCATCGGTGGCAAACAGAATACCCGCATCCACATTGTTCGAAGCCACAGCGGCCAGAACCTCGCGCACTGTGTTGACAAAAATCAGCTTCGCCTGAATGTCACCCAAAATACCGAGATTGCTGAACACCTGTTCGGCATACTGACCGGCGGGCACACTACCAAAATCCCCCACGGAAATCTGCTGTACCTCAGCCTGGGTGAGGCCATTAAAGTCTGTCAGCCCTAAGGTAGAAGCCCTGGGTACGATCAGCACTAGTTGGTTGCTAAGAAAGTCTTTCCGGGTATCGGGCAACAGGCGATCCGCCTGTTCCAAGGCATCCATTTGGGGAATGCCTGCCGACAGGAAAACGTCGATCGGTGCGCCCTGCTCAATTTGCTGTTGCAGTTGGCCCGACGCCGCGAAGGTATATTCCAGGGTGATATCCGGATGCTCAGCCTCAAACTCTGGCTGGATGTCCTCCATGGCCGCTTGCAGGCTGACCGCCGCCCCAATCAATAAGGTAGCGGGGGCAGCCTCCCCCGCTGGGGAGGTCGGGGTCCCATCACCCCCTGGGGCAGTGGGGCGACAGGCCACGCCCAAAATGATACTTAGCCCTAAAATTCCAAACCGCTGTAACCCCCGTCGTCTACCCATCCCACCTGGCCCATGCTTTTGACAATATTTTTGACATGCGTAAATTTTATCTGCCCCTGCTGAGAAAGCTGTATCAGGTGGCACTAAGACGATGGCTTGTCCCCAACTGCCATAGGGCGATCGCCTCTCCCACTTTCCCAACCTTAGAATTACCCCTCGACCAGGTGCTTCAGGGGAGTCAGTTGTGCCCTTGAGTATGGGCAAATACCCGCACCGCCGACACAATTAAAATCAGACCCAGCCCAAACTTCAGCACCGCTGGGGAAATGATGCCGACCAACAGCCCACCCATGATCGCCCCAATGACCGAACCAATACCCATGGGTAAAACCGTTTGCCGTAGGGCTTGTGGGTCAGAAAATGCCCTAGAACGGGCATAGCGAATCAGACCAATCAGTACCGTGGGCAAACTGACAATTAAGCTGCCTGTTCCGGCGGAGCGAATGTCCACCCCAAAGGCAAAAATCAGGGTGGGAATAATCAACTCGCCCCCAGCTACCCCCAGCACACTACTGACCAGCCCAATAGCCAAACCAAATAGCACCCCGGCCGGCACCTGCCAAGCCAGCACCGCCGGGATAAGGCCAGGAAAGCTCTGGGGTAAAAAGGCTTCAATCAACAGGGCAATACCAATGCTGACCAGCAGCACCAAAATTGTCCGCTCTAGACGCTCGTTGGAAATATGGCGCACCCAGGTGGCCCCCAGATAGGCGGTGATCATTGCCCCGGCAATCAGGGAGGCTAGCACCGGTCGAAAGGGCACTAACCCCGCCATCGAGAGGGTCTGCCCGCGAATCAACAGAGCGACGGTAACGGTCACCAGGCTGATGGCCAAGTTGAGCGGCACGACCTGCTTGGCCAGATAGCCTAGAGGTCCAGCCAATACCGGCAGCCGAAATTCTGCCCCACCCAGCCCCATTAACCCGCCCACCAGGCTAATTGGCACAGCCCAAGTAAAGGCCAGCCAGGGTTTGCGATCGCGCCTCAAGGGGGGCTCCAGGGTTGTGCCCCTACTGGATTTCTCAGGCTGACCAGCCATCGCCATGTCCTCACAGTAAAAGAAGGTAGGACACTGACAAGCCACAGCAACAACGATGCTTGCCAGTGCTAAAGCTGTGAACTTTCGGGCATTAATTCATGGCAATGAAAAGGGCTAATCCACCGCCAGCATAATATTGGAAGCTTTCACCATGGCGTAGACTTCCTTGCCCTCTGCCAGGTCCATCGCCTCGGCAGAGGCCTTGGTGATGATCGACACCAGATCCACGCCAGGGGCCACCTCAATCACCACCTCAGTATTGACCGTGCCGTAGGTGATTGTTTTAACGGTGCCTTTGAGGCTATTACGAGCACTAACTTTCATGCCATCCCCTAGGCTGTGCGCCAGTATTTTTCATACATGTCAACCTTACTGGCATCCCTCAGAAAAAATGTGCTCTGAAGTACAGAGTTGAAGGCTTTTCCAACCAGATTTAGGGAGCGATGACCCCGGTTGTATCCCGCCGCCTTTTATACTGGCTGACAGATCATGGGTAGGGGTATCCCGGTGAAACATGAGTTACGTAACAGCCTCAAGCCAACCCGCCTGCGCCTGGGTCTCAGCCAGCAAGATCTGGCCACTATGGCGGGGGTCAGTCGCCAAACCATCAGCGGCGTCGAGTCAGGCCAAACAGCCCTATCGGTCACGGTGGCGCTGCGTCTTTCTAAAGCCTTAGGATGCCGGGTTGAAGATCTATTTTGGCTGGATCCAGGCCAACTCACCCTAGCAGCCATCCCCACGGCTAATACCCCCATCCGAGAACGCTGGCCCGTCAGCCTAGTCAACATTGGGGGACGATGGGTGGCGCATCCCCTGGTCGGAAATGACGCCTTTCGCATGGATCTGATTGCCGCTGACGGGGAAGCTAGCCGCCAGTCCCAGCAAGATACCCTCATGGTTACCCTGCTGGATGACCCGAGCAACTTGCTCAACACTGTGGCCGTGGCCGGCTGTGCTCCGGCCCTATCTCTCTGGGCGCAAGCGGCAGAACGCTGGCACCCCGGATTGCGGGTCCACCTCAGCTTTGCCAACAGCGCTGAGGCTCTGGAGCGACTGGCCCGGGGCGAAGTTCATATTGCTGGTGTCCATCTCTATTGCCCTAAAACCCAAACCTTTAACCTCCCCTTTGTGCGTCAGGCGATCCCCCAGCAAGCGACGGTGCTGATTAATCTGGGCCTTTGGCAGGAGGGATTGCTGGTGGCACTAGGGAACCCCAAAGGCATTCAGGGGGTCGCAGACCTGGCCCGGTCTGACATCACCCTAGTCAACCGAGAGCCGGGAGCGGGTAGTCGCGAATTACTCGACCAAGCTTTAGCCGCAGCTGCGTTAGCGCCCCAGTCGGTAACTGGCTTTGACCAAGTGGTGCTTTCTCACCAGGCGGTGGCCCAGGCGATCGAGCAAGGCAATGCTGATGTCGGGGTCAGTGCCGCCTCCGTCGCCACCACCTACAATCTGGGATTTTTGCCCTTGCGCCAGTGCCGCTACGACCTGGTTATCCTCAAGTCCTACCTAGAAGAAGCCGCCGTTCAGCAATTGCTGGGCACCCTCAGCCATCGTCGGGTGATCTCTCAGCTGGAGCACTTGGGCGGCTACGACACCCATCTGACTGGCGAAGTGGTGGCCACAGTCCAGGGTGGAGACTGTGATTAAGATCGATATTTCTGGATCAATAAATTGAGCTTATCCAGGGTGGCTTTAGGTGCCTTATCCATTGGGGTGATGATGGCATACTTTAGGGCCGAGTGGGCCTCCGACTGGGGGGGGTTAGCCGCAATCCGGTTGACCACGTCCCGAATCACCCGTTGCGCATTGACAGCATTCTTTTGCAGATTGCCGATCACCATGTCTACGGTCACGCTGTCGTGGTCCGGGTGCCAACAGTCGTAGTCGGTGACCAGGGCCAGGGTGGCGTAGGCCATTTCTGCTTCGCGGGCCAATTTGGCCTCGGGCAGATTAGTCATGCCGATCACGGTCGCGCCCCAACTGCGGTACAGCTCTGACTCGGCTTTGGTAGAAAAGGCTGGGCCTTCCATACAGACATAGGTGCCGCCCCGGTGCAACGTTACCTCTGGTAGGTTAAGGCTGTCTACCGCATCGGCCAAAACCCTTGCCAGGGCCGAGCAGACTGGGTCACCAAAGGTGATATGGGCCACCAACCCTTCGCCAAAAAAGGTGGACACTCGGTTGCGGGTGCGATCGATAAACTGGTCGGGCACCACCATGTCTAAGGGTTTGGCGGCCTCTTTTAGGGACCCCACCGCCGAAGCGGAAATTAAGTACTTGACCCCCAGGGACTTCATGGCGTAGATGTTGGCCCGAAAGGGTAATTCTGAGGGCATTAGGGTGTGCCCCCGGCCATGGCGGGCCAAAAAAGCTACCCGAGTGCCATCTAAGGTGCCCATCACAATCGCGTCAGAGGGGTGGCCAAAGGGGGTGTCAATGCGAATGTCTTCGATATCAGTCAGGGCCTCCATTTGATAAAGACCGCTGCCGCCGATGATGCCAATCTGTGCCTGTGCCGCCATGGTGGTAAGGATATGCAGAAGCTATACATTAGACTGACCCATCATAGGCCCCAGCGGCGGATGAGACTAGTACTGTCGGGCAAAAATATGACACCCCTGGTTGGGGGCATCAGGTGTCGGGTGTCAGGCATAGGGGACCGACATAGGCCGTCACCCACTGGGGCCGCCACCCCAGACATCAGCCGGGACGGTTAGACGACGCTGGCTTCCGCTTGGGGGACAGGGAGCACCGTTTGGGATTTGGGCGTCGGGTTCCCCACATAAATCCCCAGGGAGCGAGCCACCTTGACCATGGTGCTGTCGATTTCTACCGGACCAGGGCATATCCCTTTATCGTGACAGTCTCGCACGATCGCGATCGCTTCTCCCAAATCCTTCGATCGCACTCGACCGGCTTCCCAGACCACCAGTCGGTTAAAGCGACCATCTTCGATCAAGTCGGTGGCTTTGCGGCCAAAGGCAGCCGCCAACAGACGATCAGACGCGGTCGGAATGCCACTACGCTGAATATGGCCCAGTACCATGGCCCGAGTTTCCACCTGATCCATATCGCAATAGTTGGCTACCCCAGACTCACAGAGGTCATGGCTGCGATCAGCGATCGCCTTGGCCAAAAACTCGCCAGTCGCCTGCATGCGCTTGCCATCTTCGCCCCGCACCCCCTCTGCCACCACCACCAGGGCAAACTTGCGACCCCGCTGGCGCAGTTCAGCAATCTTTTGACACACCTCAAAGATCACGGTTTCGTTGAGCACCGGAATCAACTCTGGGATCAAAATCACGTCAGCCCCACCAGCAATGCCACCGTGAAGTGAAAGGTGTCCGGCATCGCGCCCCATCACCTCTACCACCATCACCCGATCATGGCTAGCGGCGGTAAAGGTCAAGTCATATAAAGCGCTGTTCACCGTCTGCACCGCCGTATTAAATCCAATGGATTTTTCCGTGAACGGCACATCATTATCAATGGTTTTGGGAATGCCGATCAGGTTCCACCCCCCTTTTTGGGCCAGCTCGTAAATGATATCCAGGCTGCCATCGCCACCAATGGCAATCAACGCATCCAGATTCAACCGGTTGTAACCCGCCAAGATCTTGGCCACTGTCTCCGTTTCGTCCGGATGTCCCTTGTTCAGGGATCCCAATATTGAGCCACTAAGGAACTGCAACACGTCAATTCCCTGCAAAACACCGGGAATATCATAGCCATGCTCTGGAATCACCAGTTTTTCGATATCGTATTCCCCATCAGCCACCTTCATTAGCCCGTCGGTACCGTAGGGAATACCAATCACCTGCCAGCCGCGACGACTGGCACATTTCACCACAGCCCGAATCACGGCATTCAAGCCAGGGCAATCGCCACCACTGGTGAGAATGCCAATATATTTGGGAGTAGTCATAGGGAGGCTCCTTAGGGGGTGGGGGAGTGGGGAGGTGGGGCAGGTGGGCTAATGGACGACCTGATAATCCGGGGCCCAGATGGGGTGGTACGACTGGATGGCTCGCATATACTGCACCCGTTCGAAGTCGCTGGGGTTGGGACACTTGAGCTGGCTCATGCTGCCCCGCAGCTGGTCTAAAGATTCATATTCGTGCTCATCGAGCCACTGATGCAGATTTTCTTCGATTGTTTTAATGTGACCAATGCCATGGCGCAGTAGGGTAGCCACCAGCATGGTGACATCGGCCCCGGCCATCAGTAGCTTGGTCACATCGTCGGCGCGGCTAATCCCGCTGGTGGCGGCCAGACTGACCGGCAGTTTGCCATAGAGTAGGGCAATCCAGGTGAGGGGTAGACGCTGATCCTGGGGGGCACTGAGGATCAAGTTGGGTTGAATTTCCAGATTTTCAATGTCAATGTCGGGCTGATAAAAGCGGTTGAACAGCACCAGTCCTGCGGCCCCGGCTTGGTGGAGCTGTTTGGCCATGTTGGCCATATTACTGAAGTACGGCCCCACCTTAACGGCAACGGGAATCTGCACCGAGTTGGTCACGGCGTTAACAATGTCCACATAGTCTTGCTCCACATCGGCCCCTGGCAGGTCTAGGTCGGTGGGAATCCAGTAGATATTCAGCTCGATGGCGTCGGCCCCAGCCTGCTGCATTTGTTGGGCATAGTCGATCCAGCCGCCCGGGGTGGTGCCATTCAGGCTGGCGATGATGGGGATGTCTACCATCGCTTTGGCCTGGCGGATATGGTCTAGGTAGGCATCGGTGCCCACATGGAAGGTCTCTGGTTCGGGGAAATAGGTGAGGGCTTCGGCAAAGCTTTCGGTGCCGTACTCGGTGTGGTGGTGAATTTCCAGCCGCTCCCGGCGGATTTGCTCTTCAAATAGGGAGTGGAGCACGATCGCCGCCGCACCGGAATCTTCGATCCAGCGCAGGTTGTCCAGGTCTTCGGTGAGGGGAGCAGCGGCCCCCACCACCAGGGGCGATTTCAGGCTGAGGCCAAGGTATTGGGTGGTTAAGTCCATCAGGGGTTCCTGCTGAGAAATGTTTTGTGACAAAGATCCCAGGGGTCTCGAACACCCCTGGGATCTGGTTTTATGTTGAGGATGCGGTCGTATCGGCACCGCTATCTTTAGGCCTAGTGGAGTTACCTTGACCATTTCCCTGGGCGGGGTGGTCCAGGTGGTAGCTGCGGTTCGGCGGCAGGGGGGCCTCCTCCTCCAGGTCGCGGGCGGCCAGGTATTGATACATGTGGTAGCGGCTGGCCACGCTAATCTGGGCCTGACGTAGCAGTTCCTTGGCTTCGGCGGGCTTACTGCGTAGCAGCATCTTGAACCGATTTTCGCTGTACATGGCCTGCTCCAGGGAGCGTTTGGGGGCACGGCTGTCCAACATCAGGGGGTTTTCCCCCTGATCGACCCGGCGGGGGTCATAGCGGTAGAGTAGCCAGCGGCCCGACTCTACGGCGGCGGTCTGTTGCTCCATGCCCTTGGCCATGTTGATGCCGTGGGCGATGCAGTGGGAGTAAGCGATGATCAAGGAGGGACCATCGTAGGCTTCGGCCTCTAGGGAGGCTCGCAGGGTGTGCTCATTTTTGGCCCCCATGGCCACGCTGGCCACATAGATGTTGCCGTAGGTCATGGCCATCAAGCCCAGGTCTTTTTTGGGAGCGGGCTTGCCGCCAGCGGCAAACTTGGCCACGGCCCCAATTGGGGTAGCTTTGGACATCTGGCCGCCGGTATTGGAGTAGACCTCCGTATCCATCACCAACACGTTGACGTTGCGGCCGCTGGCTAACACATGATCCAGGCCGCCATAGCCGATGTCGTAGGCCCAGCCGTCGCCACCGATAATCCAGACGCTCTTTTTCACCAGGTAGTCGGCCAGGGATTGCAGGTTTTGTAAGTGGGTTTTAAGGCGGCGATCGCTCCCATTCAGACTACCCAGCCAGCTATCCAGCCCCTGCTTCAACTGGACTACCCGCTGCCGCTGCTCAAAGATATCGGCTTCATCGGTTTGGGCGTTGTCCAAAATCGCTGTTGCCAACTCCCTGGACAGGGGCGAGTTTTCGGTATCGAGGGCTAAGCTTCGCAGCAAGTCGCGGGCCTGCTCCGCCTGCTTATCAATGGACACCCGAAAGCCCAGACCAAATTCGGCATTGTCCTCAAACAAGGAGTTGGACCAGGCGGGACCCCGTCCTTCGGCATTGCTGGTGTAGGGGGTGGTGGGCAGGTTGCCGCCGTAGATGGACGAGCAGCCAGTGGCGTTGGCGATCAGCATGCGATCCCCAAACAGCTGGGTGGCCAGTTTGATGTAAGGGGTTTCGCCGCAACCGCCGCAGGCCCCGGAAAACTCGAACAGGGGTTCCTGCATTTGCTGGTGGGAAATCTTGCGCAGGTCCAGATCGGCCCGGTTGGGATTGGGTAGCTGCAGGAAAAAGTCCCAGTTCTGCCGTTCCTGCTGCCGCAGGGGCAGTTGTTCGGCCATGTTGATCGCTTTTTTGCTGGGTTCCGCCTTGTTTTTGGCGGGGCACACCTCCACACAGAGGGCGCAGCCCGTACAGTCTTCCACCCCGACTTGAATGGTGAATTTGAGGTCACTCCAGGCTTTGTCCTTGGCTGCTGTGCTTTGGAAGGTTGCCGGTGCCTCCGCCAGGGCTGCCTCGTCGTATACCTTGGAGCGAATCACCGCGTGGGGGCAGACCATCACACATTTGCCACACTGCACACAGACGTCTGGATCCCACACGGGCACCTCTTGGGCAACATTGCGCTTTTCGTACTGAGTGGTGCCACAGGGGTAGGTGCCATCGGCGGGTAGGGCACTGACGGGTAGGCTGTCCCCTTGCCGAGCCATCATCTTGGCCAGCACGTCTTTGACGAAGGGAGGAGCCGTATCGGGCACCCAGCGGTGGGGGGCATCGTCGCCGCTGGCGTCGGCGATGGGTACCTCGTACAGGTGCTCTAAGGTGCTATCGACGGCTTTGATGTTCATCGCCACCACCTCTTCCCCCTTCTTGCCGTAGGTT
The DNA here is from genome assembly GCA_007135385.1 of Leptolyngbyaceae cyanobacterium CSSed165cm_216. Taxonomy (GTDB): domain Bacteria; phylum Cyanobacteriota; class Cyanobacteriia; order Phormidesmidales; family Phormidesmidaceae; genus Nodosilinea. Next base: position 112 of record SLIY01000044.1, on the reverse strand, counting down.
TTGCGGATGGCTTTTTTAATCGCCGCGATCGCATCTTCCCGGGACAACACCCCTGACAGGGCAAAGAAACACACCTGCATGACGGTATTGATCCGTCCGGCCATACCCGCTT
>SLIY01000089.1 GCA_007135385.1 Leptolyngbyaceae cyanobacterium CSSed165cm_216 | reverse complement strand
CTAAAGATACATTATCCAGGCATCTATGTGACGATTGCTACGATGCCTCAATCCGTAGCAAATGAACCTTGCTTCCATCAGGGGCTGCCGTAATTTTTACGAAATTTTCATGAAGCGAGTGCCAGCATTTACTTGCTGTTTACAGCAATATGGCGCTTCTGAGCTAGCCTTACTAATATAGTTGTGCAACTTACGTAATTTCACTGTAATCCTGCTTTAGGCTCCCCTGTTTAACCGTGATTATCTCTGATATTTTTTGGGGAATACCTAATTTCAAGCAATTGCTTTAAGGTGTTACTTCTAAGATTCTATTCGGCACTAGACAAATTTAGTGGCCAAAAGATGCTCAAAATCCATCTGAATTGGGGTTTATATGAAAGCAGTTATTTTTGCCGGTGGTCTCGGTACTCGGCTGAGTGAAGAAACTAGTGTCAGGCCTAAGCCTATGGTCGAAGTCGGTAATCGACCAATTTTATGGCACATTATGAAAATTTATTCATCCCACGGTATTAATGATTTTATTATCTGCTGTGGTTATAAAGGCTATGTAATCAAGGAGTATTTTGCCAACTATTTCTTGCACATGTCAGATGTCACCTTTGACCTGCGCTATAACCAGATGAATGTTCACATTGGTAATGCTGAACCCTGGAAGATTACCTTAATTGATACTGGCGAAACGACCATGACCGGTGGCCGTCTGAAGCGGGTACGGGAGCATATCGGCAACGAAACCTTCTGCCTCACCTATGGGGATGGGGTCAGCGACGTGAACGTGACTGAGCTTGTGAAGTTTCATAAAGACCAAGGAACCATGGCCACCCTAACAGCGGTACAGCCGCCTGGTCGATTTGGGGCGATCGCTCTGCATGAAGGCCAAACCAAGATCGAATCTTTTCAAGAAAAGCCTGAGGGAGATGGGGCCTGGATCAACGGCGGCTACTTTGTCGTAGAACCGGAAGTGATTGACTTCATCGCTGGGGATGACACCGTCTGGGAGCAAGAACCCTTAACCAAGTTAGCCCAGATGGATCAACTTTCAGCTTTTAAACATGCTGGTTTCTGGCAACCCATGGATACCTTGCGTGACAGAAACAAATTGGAAGACTTGTGGGCTTCGGGTAAAGCCCCCTGGAAAGTTTGGTGAAACAACAATGAGATCCTAGTGCTTATCTAATTCTTGAGCTGATTTTAATGTTCCATAGGTCAGTGCCTGGAGAACCTATATGATTTTTGAGGAAGTTTGCCTAAGTGGAGCATTCGTGGTGTCCCTCGACAAACGAGGTGATGATCGTGGTTTCTTTGCCCGGGCCTTTTGCACCAAAGAATTTGAGCAGCAGGGCTTAAAGCCGGTTGGCGTTCAATGCAACCTCGCTGCTAACTATCTCAAAGGAACCCTAAGAGGGCTCCATTACCAAGTACCCCCTGCCTCCGAAGCCAAGTTTTTCCGCTGTATTCAGGGGGCCAACTACCACGTGATTGTGGATATGCGGTCAGATTCCAAAACCTACCTGCAGCACTTTGGAATTGAGCTATCGGCAGATAACCGGTTAGGCCTCTATGTACCCGAAATGTTTGCCCACGGCTATCAAGCCCTGGTTGATGGGTCAGAGGCCTTTTACATGGTGAGTGAGTACTATACCCCCGGCTGCGAACAGGGGTTACGGTATGACGATCCGGCCTTAGGCATTCAATGGCCGCTGCCTGTGACCACAATTTCTGAGAAAGATACCGCTTGGCCGCTATTGCCTGGCTTACCCACTACCCAAACCGAGGTTTCCCTATGATCATTGTTGATACAGCTTTAAAGGCACGCCATGAGGCGGGCAATCCCGTCCGGGTTGGTCTGTTTGGCGCCGGCTTTATGGGCCGCGGCGTGGTCAATCAAATCGTCAACTACACCCCAGGCATGGTCCTGGTGGCGATCGCCAATCGTACCGTCGAAGCCGCCGCCGATGCCTATACCAAAGTCGGTGTCGAGACGGTGAAAACCGTTTCTACTCTGGGTGACCTGGAAGATGCGATTACCCAGGGGCAATATGCGGTCACGGATGATCCGATGTTACTCTGCCAGTCAGAAAACATCGACGTCTTGATCGAGGCTACCGGCCATGTGGAGTACGGAGCACGGGTTACCCTGGCGGCAATTGAGCACAAAAAGCCCATGGTGCTGATGAACGCCGAGCTAGATGGCACGGTTGGGCCTATCCTCAAAGTCTATGCTGATAAAGCCGGGGTTGTGCTAACCGGCTGCGATGGTGACCAACCTGGCGTCCAGCTAAATCTCTACCGTTTCGTCAAGAGTATTGGCTTGAATCCGGTACTTTGCGGCAATATCAAAGGGCTACAAGACCGCTACCGTAACCCCACCACCCAAGAGGGCTTTGCCAAGCAGTGGGGCCAAACTGCCCATATGGTCACCAGTTTTGCCGATGGCAGCAAAATTTCCTTTGAGCAGGCGATTGTGGCCAACGCCACTGGCATGAAAGTCGCCCAGCGGGGCATGTTGGGCTACCACTACAAGGGTCATGTTGATGACATGCTCGATCGCTACGATGTGGAACAACTGAAGGCGTTAGGCGGCATCGTGGACTATGTAGTTGGTCCTAAACCCAGCCCAGGGGTATTTGTTTATGCCACCTGCAACGAGCCCACCCAAGCCCACTACCTCAATTACGGCAAACTGGGTGAGGGTCCGCTCTATAGCTTCTACGTGCCCTACCACCTGACTGTATTTGAAGTGCCCCTGTCCGCCGCCCGGGTGGCCCTGTTTAACGATGTGATTATCGCGCCCCTAGGCGGTCCAGTGGTAGATGTGGTGACCACCGCCAAGATCGACTTACAGGCCGGTCAAACCCTGGATGGGTTGGGAGGGTACCACACCTATGGCCAATGCGAAAACGCCGACATTGCCAGCCAGGAAAACTTGTTGCCTATGGGTTTAGCGGAAGGTTGCCGACTGAAGCGTCCGGTCGCCAAAGACCAAGTGCTCACCTACGACGATGTAGAAGTGCCCACTGATAGCATTGCCCACCGTCTGCGGGCTGAACAAAACACCTACTTTGCCAAGGCTAAAGTAGCCGCAACGGTTTAAGTGTAGTCCATCTAAGCAGTCCACCTAAACAGTAGCCATGGTATAGACCTTGCGCTCAAGTGACGGCATGAGTTTATCTTGTCCAGACCATGGACAAGCCATGAACTGGAATCCGCTAATCCTGAAAATCGCCATCCTATCGACCTTGTTACTACCGGAACAATGACCGGAGCATCTGCCAATGTTCATGACGCTAAATGGGTGGGTAAGAGCACCAAATAACGGTACTCGTCAACCCAGACTTTAATCTCCCGAATCTCTAATTGGTATAAGGAAAACGTAATGGTTCAAGCACCTAGTTTAACGCCACTAAAAACGGCTGATGATGTCATCCAAGCTGATTTAACCTATATTTGTGATCACCTCTCTGAAGAATTTGCCACCCTATCTGGCAAAAATCTATTGATTACCGGTGGCGCAGGTTTTCTGGGTTACTACCTCGTCCAGTCAGTTTTACATTGGAATCAGGTTAATCCAACGGCTCAGCCCATTCACCTGACCATTTATGACAACTATATTCGGGGTGTGCCTGAGTGGTTAACGAGTCTTTCTGACAACCCAAATCTTGTTCTAGTCAAGCACGATATTACGAATCCTTTACCTGACGATATTGCTGATTTTCAATTTATTATTCATGCTGCCTCCATTGCCTCACCTACGTTTTATCGGAAATATCCGATTGAAACGATGGATGCCAATGTCAATGGGCTGCGTTTTCTATTGGAATATTGTCTCCAACAAAAAGCCAAAGGCAAGCCGGTAGAAGGGTTCTTGTTTTATTCCACCAGTGAGATTTACGGCGACCCGACGCCAGAAAATATCCCAACCCCAGAAACCTATCGGGGTAATGTCTCTTGTACCGGCCCGCGGGCTTGTTACGATGAGTCGAAACGCTACGGCGAAACTCTATGCGTTAACTTCGCCCTCCAGTATGATCTGCCGATCAAGACAGCTCGACCATTCAACAACTACGGACCAGGGTTGAAAATTACCGATCGCCGAGTCTTACCTGATTTTGCTCGGGATATTTTCAGCGATCGCGACATTGTCATGCTGTCCGATGGGTCTCCCACCCGCACCTTTTGCTATATCGCTGATGCCATCGTCGGCTACTACAAAATTCTGGTCAAAGGTCACACTGGGGAAGCCTACAACATTGGGGTAGAAACTCCCGAAATTTCCATGGCTAATTTGGCCGAGCGAGTTGTCGATATCGCTCGTGACCTGTTTGACTACAGCGGTAAGGTCGTGCGTCAAACCAGCAGCGATCAAGACTATTTGATCGACAACCCCAACCGCCGCTGCCCGATCATCGACAAGGCACGTCAGCACCTGGGCTATACCCCCAGCATTACAGTCGATGAAGGGCTAAAACGATCCATGGTCTGGTATTCCGGCAATCGCCAAGCGGAGGACGCATAAATGAAGGTATCTGTAGTAGGAACGGGCTACGTCGGCTTAGTGTCGGGCACCTGCCTGGCCGAGAAAGGTCATGATGTGGTCTGCGTTGACATTGACCAAGCCAAGGTCGATCAAATCAACCAGGGGATGCCGCCGATTTACGAAGCGGGCCTGGAAGACATGCTTAAGGCCAATGTGGGCCGCCGCTTGCAGGCCACAACCGATTTGCGCACCGCTGTGATGGAATCAGAGATTTCTCTGATTGCGGTGGGTACTCCCTTTCGCGGCGATGAAATTGACCTGACCTTTATCAAGACCGTCGCCCGCCAGATCGGCGAAGTGCTGAAGGATAAGCAGGGCTACCACGTGGTGGTGGTGAAGAGTACCGTCGTCCCCGGTACCACCGATGACGTGGTGTTGTCGATTCTAGAGGAGGCGTCTGGCAAAAAGGCCGGGGCTGACTTTGGGGTGGGCATGAACCCAGAATTCCTCAAAGAAGGGGAAGCTATCCCTGACTTTATGGACCCCGACCGGATTGTGTTGGGAGGCATTGACGATCGCAGCCTCGGGGCGCTGCGGGAACTGTATCAAGTGTTTGAAGGGGTGGATCAGTTGGAAACCAACTGTAAAACTGCCGAGATGATCAAGTACACCGCTAACTCCCTGCTGGCGACGATGATTTCCTTTGCCAATGAAATTGGCAACCTCTGTGCCGCCATTGGCGATGTCGATGTCACGGAGGTGACCCGCGGCGTTCATTTGGACAAGCGCCTAACGCCGATTTTGCCCAGCGGCGATCGCATCTTCCCCAGCTTCACCACCTACATTGAGGCAGGCTGTGGCTTTGGCGGCAGTTGCTTTCCCAAGGATGTAAAGGCGCTGAATGCCTATGGGGAGAAAAAAGGATTGCCCATGCAGTTGCTCAATGCTGTGATCGATGTGAATGCGGTGCAGTATAAGCAGGTGATGGCACGACTGTACAAGCACTATCCCAACCTGGATGCGGTGCGGGTGGCGGTGCTGGGGTTAGCCTTTAAACCCGGTACCGATGACATGCGCGAATCTCCAGCGATTCCCATTGTCCAGGAGCTCTTAGCAGGGTCCGCCAAGGTCAAGGCCTTTGACCCGGTGGCCATGCATGAAGCTCAAAAGATCTTTGAAAACCAGCCGATTCAGTACTGTGACACCCTGGCTGAAACTATCCAGGAGGTGGATGTGATTCTATTGCTCACCCGGTGGAATGACTTCAAAGCGCTGCCGGACCTGCTACAAGGGGCCGCCCACCCACCGCTGGTGGTCGATGGTCGTCGCCTGCTAGACAAGACCGCGATCGCCCGTTATGAGGGGATTGGTCTGTAGGTTTTGGGCAGGGTAGCCACTCGAGCGGCCACCCTGCCTTTGCCTGGCCTAGCCTGTCTGGTCTAAGAGGCGACCCTATAGGTACCGGGTAAGGTTAACCCGGTACCGTTCTTTTTTGGTAATCGCCACATCGCCAATTTCCAAACGCCCCTTACCGCGAATGGCCACCAGATCCCCGGCGGCTAGGGTGTGACTGGGCTGGGTGACAGCCTGCCAATTGACCCGCACATCTCCAGCGTTAATTAAATCGGCCATTTTGCTGCGGGACATGCCAAACCCAGCAGAGGCCACGGCATCCAGCCTTAGGGAGGCTTCCACGGTGGTCATTTCTTTCTTTTTTGGGGGGCGGACCCTGAGCTGGTCCCAGTCCAGAGGTTGGGTCTTAACCGGCACCGATCGCACCTGGGTTAGGGCCTGGGTAAAAAACTCCACCAACTCTGGCACTACAATTGCCTGAGCCCCCCGTTCTCCCAGCACAATGATGTCGCCCACCTTTTCGCGCACAATGCCGGTGCCCAGAATCGCCCCGAGAAAATCGCGATGGGTGGCAGGGTCAAACATAAAGTTGCCCGCCAGGTTGATCAGCGCTAGGGAAATCTGGCTTTGGTCCAGGGGTAGATCGGTGCGGGCGATCGCCAACCGCTGCCGTTCCGCCTGGGGATAGCCTCCCCAAGCCAGAACATGAACATCCGTTAGCCGCTGGAAGATCGTCTCGGCTTCCACCCGTTCCGGTGGGGACAGAAAATCAGTGACCACCGTTTCCCAGGTGCGAATAGCCTGTTCTGCCTGGTCAAGCACCCGGGCTAGGCTATCGCGATTGTCCACCGACTTCAGCAACTCTTCCTTAGGCAGCATAGGCAAGGTTTCAAAAATAACAGCAGGGGCAAGGAGTAGCCTGTTAAGCACTAGCTTAAGCGATCGAGGCCTGCTCCAAGGGCAGGTTTTGGGTATCGGGTATCGGCTGTCGGGTCCCTGACAGCCGATACCCACTCCGCGGCCTAGTTAGCCATCAACTCGGTTACCTCACGGCGCTTAGCGTTAATGTTTTTGATATGGCGCTTGACCGTATTCACAGTGATGTAGAGGGCCTTAGCAATTTCGTCGTAGCTGCGGCTGGCCCGCCGCAGTAACCAAACATCCTTCTCCCGGGGGGTGAGATTATACTGCACCGCTTCTAACAGGGCTGACGTATAGGTTGAACGAGTCTGATTTTCTAAGGAAATCAGCAAGTAGGTTTCTGAGGCAGAGGGTAAATCTAACCACTGCACCCGGGCCCGAATTTGATCGCCTCCCTGAGCGGTAAACTGCTGAGTGAGCACTAAGGAATGATCGGGAAACAACTCCCGACTATCCAGAAGCTGCTTACCCATCGCCCACAGACAAGGGGGAACTCCATGGCTATTAGCACTGAGGTTACGGCAGATGGCACGGCCCTCCTGATTGCTGTGAATACAGGATCCGTCTTCTGCGAGAATTAAGATCCCGTCGGCAAATCCTTCTAAGACTGCTCTGAGAAAAACATGATCAGAATGGGACAAGGTAGATTGCAGGGGCATTGAAAACATAACGGATGAACTCATAGTGACCATAGGACTACCTGGTTTTAAGCAGGAACGAGTGAGTGAGACGTCATCCGGGAACAACTACAGGTTTTGTGATAGGGAATACCTCAACTGCGAAGGTGGGATCTCCGCACCTGAAGGACAGTTCTTCAACTGGCTAGTAACTCGATGGACAGTTGACCATTGCCATGCCTAACGCTGACAATCTCTTCATGTACATGAGGTCATGGTCTGGATAAACTTGAAAAAATTGAGTTCTTTTTCTATGGTTAAAGCCCTCCCATAGCGCTAAGCTGTGCCCTATGACCAACCCGCCTTTGATTAACACCAGCATTACATTGGCCCTGGGGCTGATCACCGGTCTATCGGTGGCCTATGTCCATGTCCCCGTTGCCCTATCCGTTGACACCCCACCCGCTGAGGCCCAACCCGAGGCCGCAGAAACAGCCCTAAATCAGGGGCTAGCGCTGATTCAGCAGGGGCAAGTAGACGCGGCGATCGCCCAGTTTAAGCAGGCCGCCAGCTTGGCTCCCAATTTGGCCGCCGCCCACTACAACCTGGGGTTGGCCCTACGTCAGCAAGGAGAATTGCAGGAAGCCGCCTCCGCCTTTTGGCAGGCGATTCGAGCCGACCCTAGCTTTGCCATGGCCTATGCCAACCTGGGGGGGGCCTTGATCGAAGGGAATAATCTTGATCAGGCCGAAGCGTACTTAAAGCGAGCTCTACAAATCCAACCCGATCTGGGTAATGCCTACTACAACTTAGGCCTGGTTTACCAGGGGCAAGAACGATTTGCCGATGCCCTTGCCGCATTAGAGCGAGCCGGAGAGTATAGTCCTAGCGCCCCTGAATCCCATTTTCAGCGGGGCATTATCTATTTGCAGAAAGGGCAAAACACAGAGGCGGAAGCGGCTTTAACCCAAGCGTTAGAGATTCAGCCCCGCTACGCCGAGGCCCACTACAACTTGGGCATCGCCCGGTTTAACCAAGGCCAAACAGAATTAGCGCTGGAGTCTTTTCGGATGGCAACCCAGCTCAATGGTAGTTATGCTGATGCTTACTACAGTGCTGGGCTGGCGTTTATTCAGCTAGAGCGTTACGAAGAGGCTCGCCCTGTACTAGAGTACGCTAGGAGCCTCTACGCCACCATGGGCAACCGTGCTTGGGCCTCTAAGGCGCAAACCCACCTGAGAAACTTACCAGAGTAATCCACTATCATGGTTCGTCAGCGGGCATTTTCGGGCACCCCTTGGGAAGATAAGGTTGGCTATTGTCGAGCTTTGCGGGTCGGTCAGCAGGTGTTTGTCTCTGGTACAGCCCCCAGCGATGGCCAGGGGCGCACCTTCGCCCCAGGGGATGCCTACGCCCAGGCCCAGCGGTGCTTTGAGATTATTCAAGCGGCCCTAGAGGAGCTGGGCGCTGATCTAGACGATGTGGTCAGAACCCGGATTTATCTAACTGACCTGGGCGATTGGGATGATGTCGCCCAGGTGCATCAAGCGCTGTTTGCCGATCATCCGCCGGTCAATACTACCATCGAGATCCCCCGGTTGATGAACCCTGACATGCTGGTAGAAATTGAAGTCGAAGCCCTCTGCGAAGATCAGATCTCCCCGCCCCCCCGGCCCCAAAGGTCAATCTTAGGGCGGCCCATCCAACCCACAACCTACCCACCCATGGGGACTTACCCACCCACCACCGCCCGAGATCTAGACGAGGGGTGTTTGGATTAGTGTGTTCCAGCTAATACTTTTTCCGCGGCGTATCCACAGCGGTTCCCATTAAAATACGTGGGTACTAAAACTCTGCTCCTATGCTAACGGCCCTGCACATCGAGAACTTTGCTTTGATCGACCAGATCGATCTGCGGTTAGAGTCAGGGCTAAATGTGCTGACCGGGGAAACCGGGGCGGGCAAGTCGATCCTGCTTGATGCCCTGGATGCGGTGCTGGGGGGTAAGGCTAGCCAGCGGTTGGTGCGGTCGGGCAGCACCAGGGCGCTGGTTGAGGCCGTGTTTGAGCTACCGCCAGACCTGTCCCCCTGGCTGGAGACCCAGAACTTGCCCACCGTAGAGGGTCCTCTCACCCTGCGGCGGGAGTTGACCTTGAGTAAAACCTCTGTGCGCAGTCGCTCGTTTCTGAATGGCAACCCAGTTACAAAACTCCAACTGGAAGGTCTGCGGCAGCGGCTGGTGGAAATTACCGCCCAGGGGCAGACCGTTCAGTTGGGATCCCCGGATTTACAGCGGCAGTGGTTGGACGGGTTTGGGGGTGAGTCAGTGTTGCAGCAGCGGCAGCAGGTGGCTGTGGCCTATGGAGCAGCTACCCAGGCGAAACAAAAGCTGACGGCCCGGCGCCGGGCCGACCAAGAACGGCGAGATCAGCTTGATCTGCTACAGCTACATCAGCGGGAGCTTGACCAGGCCAGCCTGGATGATCCCCAGGAATTGGATAATCTGCTGCAAGAGCAGCAGCGCCTGAACCACAGTGTGGAACTCCAGCAAAACAGCTATCAGGCTTATCAGATTTTGTACGAAACGGAGACTGGGGCAGGGGCCTGCGCCGATCTGTTGGGCCAGGCCGAGGGTATTTTGGCCGATATGGAGCGCTATGACCAGGAGATTACCCCGATTTTGGCCCTGGTCAGTGAAGCCCTGACCCAGGTGGAAGAGGCCGGTCGAGCGATTAATGCCTATGGGGCCAGTGTCGAGGCCGACCCTGAGCGGTTGGAGCAGGTGGAAGAGCGGATTCGTACTCTGAAGGGGTTGGTGCGCAAGTATGGCCGCCCTCTACCGGAGCTGATAGCCTACCGAGATCAGGTGCAGCAGTCTCTGGCGGAACTGTCGGGGGAAGGGGAATCGATCGCTGACCTAGAGGCCCAGGTGGCCCACTGTCAGCAGGCCCTGGATGTCGCCTGTGCCACCTTATCAGCGCGACGTCGGGAGGTGGCACAGGACCTGGAAATTCGCTTGATTAACGAACTCAAGCCCCTGGCCATGGACCGGGTACAATTTAAGGTGGATTTGCATCCCGTTGCGCCTACAGCCACTGGGGCCGATGCCATCCAGTTTATGTTTAGCCCCAATCCGGGTGAACCTCTACAGCCCCTGGCAGAGACCGCCTCCGGTGGAGAAATGAGCCGGTTCTTACTGGCCCTGAAGGCCTGCTTTTCCCAGGTGGACCCGGTGGGTACCTTAGTGTTCGACGAAATTGATGTGGGGGTATCAGGGCGGGTGGCCCAGGCGATCGCGGAAAAGCTTTACCACCTGGGTCGTCAACATCAGGTACTGTGTGTCACCCACCAACCGATGGTGGCCGCCATGGCTGATGCCCATTTCCGGGTGGGCAAACAGGTGGTGGATGGTAAGGCTATAGATCCACCAGATCCACCGCGATCGAAGCGAGGTAAGCAAGCCAAAGCTACTGATCAGCCAATTCCTCCTGCCGACGCCGATGGTGCAGAGGTGATTCGCACCGTGGTCCGGGTGGCCCCCCTTTCCCTAGCAGAACGGCGAGAAGAATTGGCCCAGCTGGCGGGGGGAGAAACCCACCAGGAGTCCTTATTATTTGCAGAGGCGCTTTTGTCCCAGGCGAACACGATTCGTAAAACGTTTTGAGGTGCCTTGGTTGGGCAAAGGTTTGACACTTAAAAATTTGCACTCCCGCTGAAGATCGGTGATGATTCTCAACGGTGTTCTTATCAATCAGGATTAACACCTTTATGGAACTACTGACCGTTGTTGAACCCGTCCTCGAAGATCCAAATATTGAAGCGAACCTGCGCCAGTTTTGCCTGGTGCTGTCGGTATCGTTGGGGGTAGCCACCCTGTCTCGGGTGTTTAGTGTGCTACGCAATATTCCCTATACCCTGCTGCTGCTGCTGGTGGGGCTGGGCCTGGCGGTGCTGGATGTGCGATTAATTAACCTCTCTCCCCAGTTGATTCTGTTTATCTTTTTGCCGCCGCTGCTGTTTGAAGCCGCCTGGAACCTGCCCTGGAAACGGCTGAAACAGTATGCCGTACCGATTGTGCTCTATGCGATTGTCGGGGTGGTTATCTGTGTGGGCAGTCTGGTGTTTGGCCTGCAAGCTTTTGCTGGAGCCTCCCTGGCCACGGCCCTGTTAGTCGGGGCTAGTCTATCAGCCACTGACCCCGTATCGGTGGTGGCTCTGTTCCGTGAACTGGGGGTGGATAAAAAACTCACCACCATCATGGAAGGGGAAAGCCTGTTTAACGACGGGGTTGCTGTTGTAGCGTTTAACTTGCTGCTAGGCATTGCCCTGGGGCTTGAACAGTTTGACCTATCCGTGACCGTGGCTCGGTTTTTGGTGTTTGTGGGGGTGGGTATCAGCATTGGTGGGCTAATTGGCTTTGGTCTGTCGTTTTTGACCCAGCGGTTTGACATTCCCCTAGTCGAGCAGTCGCTCACCCTGGTGTCGGCCTACGGCACCTACTTGGTGGCTGAAGAATTGGGCGGATCAGGGGTAATTGCGGTGGTTACCACTGGCCTGATTCTGGGTAACTTTGGCTCTCGCATCGGCATGAGCCCCCGCACCCGGTTGGTGGTATCGGAATTTTGGGAGTTTGTCTCGTTTTTTATCAACTCCATCGTGTTTCTGCTGATTGGCGACCAGGTGCAGTTCCAGGGGTTGCTGGATGAGTTAGACAAAATTTTGATCGCCATTGTGATTATGTTGGCCGCTCGGGCCGTGAGCGTCTTTGGTCTAGGGGCTTTCAGTAATGCAGTCACGGGTCCCAATATGGAACTACCAGTGAAAGGGCAGATTATCCTCTGGTGGGGTGGCCTGCGGGGATCGGTCTCCGTCGCCCTGGCCCTGAGTGTACCGGCTGTCTTAGCCGATCGGCAGGAAATTATTTCCATCGTGTTTGGGGTAATGCTGTTTACCCTGTTGGTCCAGGGG
>SLIY01000111.1 GCA_007135385.1 Leptolyngbyaceae cyanobacterium CSSed165cm_216 | reverse complement strand
GGTGCAGGGGGTTTGGATATCCGAGTTCTTGCAGAACTCGGGGAGCTTGGCGGGTAAAACACAACATAGGCGGTGTGGGTGGTGCTCTTCTTCCCGTTTCTGGTGGCCCGCCTGGTGATGACCGTGGCCCTGGCGATCAGCGCGCCGGGCAGCCTGGGGCTGCCAGCGGGAGTGGGCATTTTTCTGGGGCTGCTGCTACTGGTGCCCGCTGCTTACACCATTTGGTCTACCTTTCGCTACTTTGGCCTGGTGCGGGCAGCCGGGGGCGACCACTTTCGCGCCCGCTACTGGACCATGCCCCTGGTGACCCAGGGAGCCTTTCGCTACAGTGGCAACGCCATGTACACCTTTGCCTTCATGATTTTGTGGGCGATCGCCCTCTGGACTCAATCGCGGGCAGCACTGGCCCTAGCGCTGTTCCAGCATGCCTACATTTGGGTGCACTTCTACTGCACCGAAGCACCAGATCTGGAGGTGTTGTACAGCAGCGCCACCCAGCCGCCAAGACACAACATTGACGACACGCTCTAAGCTGGATGAAGGGCGATCGCGCTCGACTACAGTCCTACAACTACCACTATGGATCGTTCAAAATTCGTTGCGGTGATTACCGGTGTGATTTCCCTGCTGCTGGCCATCGGCTATCTGGTGCTGGTACAGCTGCTCGACTTTCGCGGGGAAATGATGCCGGCCCCCTTGTCGAGTCTACCCATCGTGGGGTTAGGTCGATTGCCGTATCTGTTTTAGTGCTCAGTCAAGTCAATCTGAGTAATAGCGGGATCTACGCCCTGGAGTTAACGGTTCACGGCTGACCTTGAACCGCAGGCCATAGAGCGTAAACCCGGTCAGCCCGTCATCGTTAACTTGATAGACTACTAAAATGCCGCCTTAATCCTATAACTCTGCGACATAAGCTAACGACTCATCCCCGACACCTGGCACCTGGCACCTGACCCCCTCTACAGTTAACCCTAGGTAATGAGTTACCTCTATTGGTATTCTAGAATGCGCTTAGGCAGTCCTACCGTTATCTGGGGATGGCTGTCTAGGTCTACCGCTGTTTCGCCGATGCAATAGTCTGGCTATGGTGCCGATTGAGCCAAGATCAAGTTTACTGTCTTTGAATAATCTTCCGGCTACATGGGACGCTTGGCGATTGCGCTTAGGGCCACGGTCGGTAGGCCATAGGGCTGGTGACGGCGCTGTGGTGCATCGGGCAAGGCTGGGGTTATGGTAAATCAAGAATTGACGCAGCCAGTGCTGGAGCAGGGGCCTCAGCTGTCGACCTTTGTGGACCTGCTCGACTGGCGCACCCAGCAGACCCCCGATCGCACCCTCTATCGGTTTTTGCTCGACGGCACTCCCGCCACCGCTGAGGCGATCACCTATGGGCAGTTTCAGCAGCGGGCTCGGGCGATCGCGGTGCTACTGCAGGATCTGGGCTGTGAAGATCAGCCAGTGCTGTTGCTGTACCCAGCCGGGCTCGACTACATTGCCGCCTTCTTTGGCTGTTTGTATGCCGGGGCGATCGCCGTGCCCGCCTATCCCCCCCGCCCCAACCGTTCCCTCGATCGGATCGAAGCCATGGTGCAGGATGCCGAGGCCACCGTCGCCCTCACCGACAGTGCCACCCTGCAAAAGCTAGAGCGACGACTGGGGGAATCAGCAGCACTGCGATCGCTGTACTGCCTCAGTACCGACGGCTTGCAGCCCGAGTTGGCCCAGCAGTGGCAACCCCCGACCATCCAGGCCAATACCCTGGCCCTGTTACAGTACACCTCTGGCTCCACCGCCCTGCCCAAAGGGGTGATGATCAGCCACGACAACCTGCTGCACAATTCCGAACTGATTGGCCGCTGCTTTGGCAATACCGCCGAGAGTCGCGGCGTGTCCTGGCTGCCCCCTTACCACGACATGGGCCTGGTGGGCGGCATCCTCCAGCCCCTGTACGTGGGGGCCGAAATGACCCTAATGCCCCCTGTGGCATTTTTACAGCGGCCCCTGCGCTGGCTAGAGGCAATTTCCCACTATCGGGCCACCACCAGCGGTGGTCCCAACTTCGCCTACGATCTCTGTGTGCAAAAAACCACCCCAGAGCAGCGCCAAACCCTCGACCTCAGCCGCTGGCAACTGGCCTTTACTGGGGCCGAACCAATCCAGCGGGCCACCCTGGCCCAGTTTGCCGAGGCCTTTGCCCCTTGTGGTTTCCGGCCCCAGGCCTTCTATCCCTGCTATGGCATGGCCGAAACCACCCTGCTGATAACCGGAGACTCGGCCCATGCTGAGCCCCAGCACCTCACCCTCAAGGCCAGTGACCTCCAAAACAACCGGGTTACCCCGGTAGCCCCCACGGATGCTGACGCGGCGCGCCCTGTCGTCGGCTGTGGCCAACCGGCCATCCTCAACCAGGTCTGCATTGTGGACCCCGATAGCCACCGCCCCTGTCCCTCCAACACCATCGGCGAAATTTGGGTGCGCCAATCCCGCAGTGTGGCCCAGGGCTATTGGCGACGGGACACCGCGACCCAGGCTACCTTCCATGCCACTCTGGCGACCAATGGGGCTGGCCCGTTCCTGCGCACCGGCGACCTAGGCTTTTTCTGGGGCGACGACCTGTACGTCACGGGGCGGTTGAAGGATCTCATTATTATTCGAGGCCGCAACCACTATCCCCAGGATATTGAAGCCACCGCCGAACAGGCCCACGACGCCCTGCGGCCAGGGGGTGGGGCCGCTTTTTCGGTGGTGGAGGCTGATACCGAGCACCTGGTGATTGTGCATGAACTGGAGCGCACCGCCCTGCGCAATGCCGACCCTGAGGCAGTGATGGTGGCTCTGCGTCGCGCCATTGCCGCAGACCATGACTTGCAGGTGGAGGCAATTTTATTACTGAAACCCAACGCCATGCCCAAAACCTCCAGCGGCAAAGTGCAGCGGCACCTGTGTCGGTCGATGTTTTTGGCCGGACAGTTTGAGGCGGTATATGACTGGTCGACGGCGACGGCGGATTGGGAAGAGGGGGAAGTTGGGGACGATAGGGGGGCTGGGGACGATAGGGAAGTTGGGGACGATAGGGGGGTTGGGGAGAATGGCGGCGTCGCTTTGGCTGCAGCGCCCCTGGCGGCGGGGTTGGACAGTCCGGCGGCGATCGCAGATTGGATGGTGACCTGGCTGGCCCAGGCGCTGAAGGTGCCGAAGGCTAGCCTGGATATTCGACACCCCCTGGCTGACCATGGCCTGGATTCTCTGGCGGCGGTGGAGCTGGCTCAGGCGTTGGAGACGGCCCTAGGTATCCCCCTATCCCCCACCCTGGCCTACGAATATCCCACCATCGAGGCCCTGTCGGTCTATTTAGCCTCGGCCCAGGACCAAGGCCTAGAAGCCTTGCCCCAGGAAGATGCTGTGGATCCTAGGGAATTGGAGCAGCTCGTTAGAGAATTAGAACTACTGTCTGATGCAGAGGTGCGGAATCTACTCAGTCGTCAAAATTATTAATGGAGCGTGGGAGTTAGCCTGTGGAGGATCTCGCAAGGCGCATTAGCAGCCTTTCACCAGAGAAACGGCTGCTGTTAGAGCTACAGCTACAGCGAAAGCGAGGGCTGCCGGAACCGATTGCGATCGTGGGCATGGCCTGCCGGTTCCCAGGGGCACCGAATCTCCAGGGGTTTTGGACTCTTTTGACCGAGGGCCACGACGCCATTCGCCCCGTCCCCGCCGATCGCTGGGATGCCGACGCCTTTTACGATGCCGACCCGGGGACCCCAGGTAAAACCTATTGCCCCTGGGGCGGCTTTTTGGATGGGGTGGACCAGTTCGACCCTACCTTTTTTGGCATTGCCCCCCGGGAAGCCCCGGCCATTGACCCCCAGCAGCGACTGTTTCTAGAAACCGTCTGGGCAGCCCTGGAAGACGCGGGCATTGTGCCCCAGACCCTGGACGGCCAGCCGGTGGGGGTGTTCGCGGGGGCCTCTACCCTCGACTATGGACAGCTGTTATTGCAGGGCACCGAGGCGGTGGGCACCTACACCACCACGGGGTTAGCCTCCACCATGGTGGCCAACCGGGTATCATATCTACTTAATCTGCAGGGGCCTAGCTTGACGGTCGATACCGCCTGCTCATCGTCTCTGGTGGCGGTACATCTGGCCTGCCAAAGCCTCTGGAATGGGGAAGCCAAGCTGGCCCTAGCCGGAGGGGTAAACCTGATCCTGACCCCCACCGTCACTGTCGGCTTTAGCAAGCTGACGGCCCTGTCCCCCGATGGCCGCTGTAAAGCCTTTGATGCCGACGCTAACGGCTTTGTGCGCTCAGAGGGAGTAGGCACGGTGGTCCTAAAGCCCCTGGGCCAGGCCCTGGCCGATGGCGATCGCGTCTATGCCCTCATCCGCGGCAGTGCCACCAACCAGGATGGCCGCACCAATGGGCTCACAGCTCCCAACCCGGCCGCCCAGGAGGCGGTGGTCAAAGCCGCCTATGCCCAGGGGGGCATTTCCCTGGACCAGGTGGACTACATCGAAGCCCACGGCACCGGCACCCTGCTGGGGGACCCGATCGAAGCCAATGCCCTGGGAAATGTGTTTCGCCCCTACCGAGCGATCGATCAGCCCGTACGGCTGGGGTCGGTAAAAAGTAATATCGGCCACACCGAAGCGGCGGCGGGTATCGCCAGCTTAATTAAAGTGGCCCTGTGTCTGCATCACCGTACCCTAGTACCCAGCCTCCACTTCCACACCCCTAATCCCTACATTCCCTTTGACCAATTGCCCTTGCAGGTGCAGCAACAGCGCGAACCCTGGGCCATGGCCGACCCCATGACCATCGCTGGGGTTAGCTCCTTTGGCTTCGGCGGCACCAATGCCCATGTGGCCCTGCAAGCGGTACCGACCCTGGCCCCCGCCCAAAAGATGGAGCGACCCCTGCATTTGTTTTGCCTGTCAGCTCGCTCCCAACCGGCTCTACAAGCCTATGCCCAGACCATGGCTGCATCCCTCACTCCAGACCAGCCCCTAGGAGATCTTTGCCACACCGTCAACGCCGGTCGTACCACCTTTGACCATCGCCTGGCCGTGCTCGCCAGGGATATCCCTGCTCTGGTGGCCGAGCTTCAGCGGGTTTCCCCCACGTCCCCTGCCGCCCCTGCTTCTGCCGGGGTGATCTTCATGTTCACTGGCCAAGGCTCCCAATACCGTGGCATGGGTCAGGACCTTTACGAGACCCAACCGGTATTTAAGGCCGCAATCGATCGCTGTGAAGATCTGCTCAAAGCCTACTTAGACCAACCCCTGACCGCCCTACTGTTTGGGGAAGACCACCCCGATGCCCCGCTGCACCAAACCCGCTATACCCAGCCGGCCCTATTTGCCTTGGAATATGCCCTGGCCCAACTGTGGTTATCCTGGGGAATTCGCCCAGCGGCAGTGGTGGGCCACAGCGTCGGGGAATATGTGGCCGCCTGTGTGGCTGGGGTGCTCAGTTTGGAGGATGGCCTACGGTTGATGGCCCAGCGGGGACGGCTAATGCAGACCCTGCCCACAAATGGTGGCATGGTAGCGGTGTTTGCCCCAGCGGCAGCGGTGGCCCTGGCCCTGAAGGGGTTTTCGGACACGGTTTCTTTAGCTACGCTGAATGGCCCTAAGCATACGGTGATTGCCGGATTGCAGTCCGACTTAGATCAGGTGGTAGACACCCTGCATCACCAGGGGTTTCAGGCTAAGCCCCTGCAGGTGTCCCATGCTTTTCATTCCCCCCTAATGGACCCGATATTGAATGTGTTTGAGCAGAGCGCCCAGGGCATTCACTTCCACCCCCCTCAGATTCCTCTGGTGTCAAACCTGACTGGCGATTTTATTGGAGAGGATGCTCTGGATGCCCAGTACTGGCGACGGCAGGCGCGGGAGCCGGTGCGGTTTGGAGATGCGATCGCGACTCTCAGCCAGGCGGGCTACTCATTATTTCTGGAAATTGGCCCCCATCCCGTACTCAGCGCCATGGGCAAACGCTGTGTAGCCGATGGCCTGTGGCTGCCCTCGTTGCGGCGGGGGCAAGACAGCTGGCAAACGCTGTTAACCAGCCTGAGCCAGCTCTATTGTCAAGGAATCGAGATTGACTGGCACAGCTTTGATCGCCCCTACGATCGCCGCCGGTTGTCCCTCCCCACCTATCCCTTCCAGCGGCAGCGCTACTGGATCGATCTGCCAATTTCCGCAACCCCTGTGGCTCCAGTGCTCGGGGCCGCCCACCCGCAGGCACCCACCACCCACAGTGCCGCCTACACCCTAGGCTGGCAGCCCCAGCCCATAGCGGTGCCGCCGACCCGCCCTGAACCAGGGGTCTGGCTGCTAGTCGGAGACGCCGATCGCCTGGGGCCTAGCCTGGTAGCAACGCTGAAGCTCCAGGGCATTATCCCCATTCGGGTCACCCTGGGTACCCAGTTTCAGCGGTTGCGATCTGACCACTACCGAGTGGCCCCAAACACCTTTCAGCCATTGCTCACGGCCCTGGCAGAAGCCGGTCATAGCCCCATCGCCAACGTTCTTTACATCGCGCCAGTTAGCCCTTTAATTGAAGCCGAGCCTTGGCCCGACCGGGTGGCAGAGCCAGCCCTAGCGCTGCTCCATACCCTGGTGCAGCGGCCTGGCCCATTCCCTCGGCTGTGGCTGGTAACCCAGGGCGCCCAGTCTGTCCAAACCAATGACCCAATGGTGGCTCCCCCCCAGGCAACCCTGTGGGGGCTGGGCCGCACCCTGCGTCTAGAGCATCCAGAGCTGTGGGGTGGCCTGATCGACCTCCCCCCTACCGCTGAACCCCAACCCCCGAATCCTGAGTCCCAAACCACGCTGACCACCACCCTGGTCAACCACATCCTGACTGGGGACGGGGAGGATGAAGTGGCCCTGCGGGGCAATCAGCGCTGGGTACCTCGACTTCAGACGGTGGATTTGGAGGATACCACTGGCCATCAGAGGGCCTCTGAGCCACCGATTCAACCAGAGGCGACCTATTTAATTACCGGTGGTACCGGTGGTTTGGGCCTGCGTCTGGCCCACTGGCTAGTCGATCAGGGGGCCCGTACCCTGGTACTGGTGAGTCGGCGAGGCCCCAAGGCCGAGATGGACAACGTTTTGGCTCTACTGCGCCAGGCGGGGGCTACGGTGTGGGTGGAGGCAGTAGATGTATGCGATCGCGCCGCCCTTTCGACCCTACTGCACCGCATTCAATCGCAGCTGCCGCCCCTGCGAGGCCTGGTTCATGCAGCGGGCACCCTAGCCGACGGGGTGCTAACGAATCAATCCCTGGAACAGTTTCATCGAGTCATGCCCGCTAAGCTGCAAGGGGCCTGGAACCTGCACCAGCTAACCCAGTCCGTCTCCCTGGATTGGTTTGTCTTGTTTTCCTCGGTCACCTCCCTGTTGGGCTCCCCCGGCCAGGGCAACTACGCTGCGGCCAATGCCGGTCTTGATGCCCTGGCCCAATACCGGCAGCAGCGCGGCCTCTCGACCCTCAGCCTTAGCTGGGGTCCCTGGCAAGAGGTGGGCATGGCGGTGGACCACCAGAGCTCAGCAGCTTCCCTGGGCCAGCGGGGCATGGTGCCCCTGACGGTGGCCGAAGGGTTGCAGTGGTTGGGTACTGTGCTGCGGCGCAGAACTGCGTTGCCCTCTCCCCACCTGGGTATTGCCCATTTTGACTGGACCAAGCTGCGGCGCTATCTGCCCACCGCCGTCCCGCCCCCGGTCCTGTCAGCCTTCATGGCTCCGGCAGCTAGATCTGAGCCGCTGGCCTCGCCCCCTACCAAGGCTGGGAGTTCCCGCCTAGAGCAGTTGCTCCAGCTGCCTGAAGCCCAGCGGATAGATCAGCTCCAGATCTATTTCCAAACCCAGGTGGCGACGGTGACGGGGCTCAGCGATACCGTACCGGTGGAGGCGTCTCTGCTGGATTTGGGCCTGGACTCGTTGATGACCATGGACCTGCTGGCCCTGTGCAAACAGGATCTGGAACTCGTGTTGTACCCCCGGGAGGTGCTGGCTCACCCCACCATCGCCGATCTATCGGCCTACGTGGCCCGGGAACTGGTGCGGGTACATCAGCCTGGGGACAGCAGCGTCACTGATGCCGCTTCATCAGAGGACCTATCCCAGACCCCCTGGCAGCCCCCGGCCCCCCTGCCGCCTCTGCCCCGGCGCAACCCGCCCATGGTGTTCTTGCTGTCGGCCCCCCGCTCTGGCTCGACCCTGCTGCGGGTGATGTTGGCCGGCCACCCGGACCTGTTCTGTCCCCCCGAGCTGCATCTGCTGCCGTTCAATACCCTGGCCGCCCAGCAATCGGCCCTGGGTCACAGTTATTTGCAAGAGGGGTTGCAACGGGCGGTGATGGAACTGCTGCAGGTGGAGGCTGACCCAGCCGCCGCCCTACTGGCCGAATGGCGGCAACACCAGTTGCCCACTGCCACCGTGTACGACAAACTCCAGCAAATGGCCGGGAACCGCCTACTGGTGGATAAATCCCCCACCTACAGCCTCAGCCTGGACACCCTGCACCGGGCGGAGCAGATGTTCAAGGGGGCCAAGTACATCCATCTGGTGCGGCATCCCTATGCGGTGATTGATTCCTTTGTGCGTAACCGCATGCACAAGATCTTTGACCTCGATCCTGCCGATCCCTATCGGCTGGCAGAACAGGTGTGGCAGGTGTGCAACCAAAATAGCCTCGACTTCTTGCAGACCGTTGACGGCGATCGCCACTATTTCCTGCGCTACGAAGACCTGGTCACCGATCCAGAATCCACCATGGATCAGCTCTGTACCTTCCTCGGGGTGCCCTTTGACCCGGCGGTGCTCACCCCCTACCAAGGGCGACGCATGACCGACGGGGTAAGTGCCCAGTCCCTGGCGGTGGATGACCCCAACTTTCGCCAGCGTAGCCATATTGAGGCCCACCTGGCCGAGGCCTGGCAGTCGATCCAGCTACCCCATCCACTCCAGGCGGTCAATCAGCAGTTGGCCGATCACTTTAGCTACACGCTGCCGCGAGAACAACCAACCGGTCTCGGGCAGACACCTCGGTCTGCCCCTACACCTCCCCCACTCCCCCACTCCCCCTCTCCCCCTCTCCCCACCTCCCTACCCGCCGACTACATTCCCCTGGCGGCGATGACCGAAACCTGGGCCACCCTGCGGGGGCGACGGCACTGTCTCTGCCACTGGGGTCCCGAGGATGGCCCCCTGGTGCTTTGCCTCCATGGCATTTTGGAGCATGGCGCCGCCTGGGATGGGGTGGCCTTTACCCTGGCCCAGCAGGGGTACCATGTGGTGGCTCCGGACCTGCGGGGCCATGGGCGATCGGACCATGCCGGTGCCGATGGGGGCTACCAACTGCTGGACTTTTTAGGGGATATAGACAGCCTGTGGCCCATCCTAGGGCCTGAGCCTGTGACCCTGGTGGGCCATTCCATGGGGGCGGTGCTGGCGGCGATTTTGACCAGCCTGCGGAGCGATCGCGTGCAACGCCTGGTCCTGGTAGAGCCAGTGGTGCCCGCCAATAGCCCAGCCACAGATACCGCTAGCCAGCTAACGGCCCACTTAGATGCCCTGGCCACGCCCCCCGAACCCGTCACACTGGTATCGGTGGAGGTAGCCGCTGAGCGACTCTTGGCCCTAAAGCCCACCCTCTCCCCCCAGGCGGCCCAAAAATTGGCGGCACGCTTGACCGAACCTATAGACGGCGGTGTGCGCTGGCGACTCGATCCGCGCCTGCAGGCCCGCACCACCCTCAGCCTTAGCGGTGGTCTGCTAGACCGCCAGGGCTACAGCCAGCTGTTGCAGGGCATTACCCGCCCCACCACCCTGGTGCTGGGCCAGGATAGTCAGTTTAATCGGTCCGAAGACCTACAATTACTGCAAACCAGCCTGCCCCAGGCCACCCAGTTCACCCTACCGGGGGGCCACGACCTACCCAGCGATGCCCCCGCCGGGTTGGCCCAGATTATCAACGCCACCGTTACCCAGGAGCCCCGCCCATGAGCGTATCGTCTCGGTTTGCCCCCCTGTGGGACGTGCCCCTGGGTCTGGTGTCCTTCGGGTTTTCCCGGCTGGTACGTAGTGGTTTGACCTTGATCAGTCGCTACTACAACCCCAATGATGCCAAGGCCACCGCCGATTGGCAGGTGGTGTCTACCCAGTTCCTGGGCTCGCCCGTCAAGTTACTATGGACCATGAGCCGGGCGCGGTGGAATTTGCACGCCCTGATCGCGATCGCGGGTCCCTTTACCGTCCAATCCTCCCTCACCCTGGATGTGAGCAGCCTATGGCAATCGGCCCCGTCCTGGACAGCGGTGGTCTACACCCTAAAGGGGTACAAAACTATCACCAGCCTCGGGTCCCTCACCACCCCCGCCGACCAAACCACCGCCACCATCGAGCTGCCCCCGGGGCGCTATCTGGTGGGGGTGCGCCACTACGACTGGCGCGATCCGGTGCAGCTACCGGCGATCGCGGTGGATGGCACCCCCACCCTGGCCAGCCAAACCCTGGCGGCTCCTCCAGACTTCAACCAGTTTTACCGGGAGCTGGCCTCCCGGCGGGGTTGGCTCTATAGCGCCCTGAACTTCTACGTTTACCCCCTGCTGCGCTGGGGCAAAGGTCGCTTGCCAGAGCCCTTCGTCAAATCCACCTTTTTGCCGGTACCCAACCCCGAAACCCACTTTTTCTACGGTGCCCTCGATCGGGGAGAACGCCTCACCCTCGACCTGCCCGCAGACTTGCTGACCACCCACAGCCTCTACTTCAGTCTCTACAGCCGCGACTGTTTCCCCCACGACTGGTACCCCATCCGCCACGACCACCACACCACGGCCCCCATGCCAGAGCAGGGGGTCTACATTTTGCGGGTGCATCCCAAAACCCCGGAATGGTTGGGGGCCACCCCCCCACGGGTGAAGTTTGTGGTGAGCTCTAGCCCCCTCTAGCCAAGGTTAGAATGGCAGTAAACCTGCCAAGCATCTCATGAACATCTGACGATGATCTGGACTTCTAGGCTGAAATGACATGATTACCCTAGATTTGCGCCCAACCCTGGCCTTGACGGATGAGCAGTTTGCCCAAATCTGCCAAAATAATCGCGACTTGAGGTTTGAACGTACCGCCCAGGGAGAACTGGTGATTATGGCTCCAACCGGAGGCGAAACCGGCCATCGTAACCTTAGCCTGGGCAGCCAGCTTTGGCAGTGGAACCAGATTCACAAACTCGGTAAGGGGTTCGACTCATCCACAGGGTTTAAGCTGCCCAACGGCAGCACCCGCTCTCCCGATGTGGCCTGGGTACGGCTAGAACGCTGGGAGGCGCTGACCCCAGAACAACAACGGCGGTTTGTACCCCTGTGTCCTGACTTTGCGATCGAGCTTAAATCTCCCTCCGACGATCTGGCCGACCTCCAGGCCAAGCTACAGGAATACCTGGAGAATGGCCTGCACTTGGGCTGGTTGATTGACCCAGAGCAGCAGCGGGTAGAGATCTATCGCCCCCATCAAGCGGTTGAGAGCTTAACCCACCCCAAGACGTTATCCGATGAAGCGCTGCTACCTGGCTTTGTCCTGGACTTGTCGGAAATCTTCGCCTAGGCGGAGGAGAGCCGGAGATATGCGTCATCATTCACCTGTCAGCAGCTTAATTCCTCTGCTGGCAATCTTAAGCAGGTTCTAAATCCTGGGAGACTGTTAACGATTCAAGCTACGGGCCAAATAGGGGCTATCGTAGCAGGTAGCCCCCCTCGCTTCGCTGCCATGGCCGACGTTTTTATCTCCTACTCCCGCCGCGATAAAGCCTTTGTGCAGGTGCTCTACGATGCCCTGCGGGCCAGCCAGTACGACACCTGGATCGACTGGCAGGACATTGCCCCCACCACGGAATGGTGGCAGGAGATTGAAACGGGCATTGAAGCGGCCCACACGTTTATTTTTGTGATCAGCCCTGACTCGGTAGCCTCGGACTATTGCCGTAGAGAAGTTGATCACGCCATCCAGCATGGCAAGCGGTTAATCCCCATCCTGCGTCGCAGTGATTTTGAACCGGGTGGGCTCCATCCCAAACTGGGCCAGCACCAATGGCTGATGTTTCGTCCCGAAGATGACTTTGACACCGCCTTTGCCACCCTGGTCGAAACCATCAACACCGACCTGGAGCATAAGAAAACCCATACCCGCTTGCAAGTTAAAGCGATCGAATGGCAGCAACAAAACCAGGATGCCAGCCTGCTACTGCGGGGCCGAGAGCTGGAAACGGCAGAACAATGGCTGATTCGAGCCAGCACCGGCAAAGACCCGGCCCCCACCGATTTACAGAAGG
>SLIY01000331.1 GCA_007135385.1 Leptolyngbyaceae cyanobacterium CSSed165cm_216 | reverse complement strand
TGGCGTAGTCTGATTTTCCTTCGTCCCGTGCATTAATGCACTACCATGAAGTCAACTGTCCTGCCGGGGTCGTCTCATTTGAGATCCTAACTAACCCAAAAAACAATTAATCGAGGTGCCCATGAGCAAGAGTATCGGAGGACTGGAAACAAGTGGAATTTGCCTAGTGCAAGTAGTAATTGGCGTAAGGCAGATAATCCAGAGAATGCACTAGAGGCTACAGGTAAAGCGAACTGGAATGGAGTGGAATCCGATCTGAAGGCAGCCTTGTTGGTGACAAGGGGTGCAGCATTCCGAGATCTTGGACAATTAGGCGAAGCGGAAACATGTGCAAGGCAAGCGATGGAATGTCAACCTGATAGCCATCAGCCCTACACATTGTTAGGAGCAGTTTGCTATGACAACTGTCAATATCTAGAAGGTGACCGGTGGTTTGCGATGGCAGTAGGGCGTGGGGCTAGTGATACAGATGATGAAATTGAACGAATTGTCAGAATGACGAAAGATAAAGAAAAGCGTAGAGAAGTTGCAAAGTATCTGCTGAAAAAAGACTCAACTCATTACGCTTGGGCAAATGTCTATATGAAGTAACAGAAAGGGAAAGTATGGGGTAGAACCCAAGTGATTGCTCGCGTCGAGGCTAGGCTGCGACGTCCTGACTCTATTGATACAAATAGGATGTCCTACTTATTCGTAGGATGCACATATAGCGGTTCTCATTCGGATGAGGTACAGGTCAGTTTGCCAAGTCCATAAACTTCAAGGCTTCTCTCAGTTGGGGTGTACCTCATGCATTCAGGAATCGCTACAGCCTGCGGCGTGGCTGCGCTCAAGTACCAGCGTAATGCATAAGAAACTACGGAGCAATCAATCAAAGTGATGCCTAACAGCACCCTAAATCACGGTTCGTTTATGTTCACCTACTTTTCACTATCTTTTGGCAGTAGCGTCTAGAAATTGCCTAATCGCCTCCGCTGTCGCCTGGGGTTTTTCCAGGTGGGGCACATGGCCGCATTGGGGAATCCAAACCAGCTGACTATGGGCGATCGCAGTCTCAAACCGCTTCGCATCCTTGGTGCCTAGAATGCGGTCTTGCTGCCCCCAAAGAATCAGGGTGGACTGGGGAATCTGAGGAATTTTGGGACCCAAAAAGTTATAGCCACCACTTTTAGTAAAGGCAATGAGGGCCTCTTTCCAGCGCTCACAGGCCAGGTGCAAAGCAGCGCACAATTCAGCATCAGGGGTGACCAGGCTCTTGTCAAAATACGCCTGGCGACTAATGCTACGCCGCACCCGGGGACTGCGCAGAAAGGCTGTGGCCCAGCTATCCAGGGGGGGCACCATAACTTTGCCCATAGCCGGGCCTGCAGCAAAGCCAGCGGCGTCGATCAGCACCAACTGAGATACCGCCTCAGGATGGGTCAGGGCAAAATCCATGGCCGCAGCGCCGCCCATGGAGGCCCCCACCAGCACCATGGGGGTACCGATCTGCTGCTGCCAAAAACTGTACAGGTGTTGCTTGATCGCCCCAGGGGAAAGATCAGGGCTAAGGGTGCGATCGCTGAAACCAAATCCCAGCAAGTCCACCGCCCAGGTTTGTCGCTGGGGGGTCAGCAGCGGCCACAGCCGCCGAAACTCCAGTAGGGAACTATCAAAACCATGGAGCAACACCAACGGAGGCTGTCCCTGGCCAGCGGTGGCCCAAGTGGTAGGAATCGGCTCTGAGGCCAGCGGGGTTTGCACGCCCTCCACCTGGATAGCCGCCGCCATCTGCATGGAGGTGGCTTCGGTCAGGGCTTGGGCAGCGGTCGGTAAGGTAGCGCTGAGCATAGCAGAGGTGCAGTTCATCCAGTTCTGCTGCATAATCCCATGAATTTACCGCTACTGGTGCAGGTTAATTTGGTGGGAGCCAATGGCAATGCCATATTCACCATAGATATCTTGGCCCAGCAGGCCGTAGCTACCGCCGATGGCCACCCGCACTGACGCTTTGCGCAAGCCCCCCAGCTCAATGGCATCCACATAACCTACGGGCAAGGTGACCACACTGCCATCGGCAATTCTGGCCCGGGTTTCACCCACCACCACCACCCCAGCCGCCTGGGCCATCTCAGCGGTGATCAGGGTCGCCGTGGCCCCCGTATCAAACAACATCGGAAAGGTCTTGCCC
The DNA here is from genome assembly GCA_007135385.1 of Leptolyngbyaceae cyanobacterium CSSed165cm_216. Taxonomy (GTDB): domain Bacteria; phylum Cyanobacteriota; class Cyanobacteriia; order Phormidesmidales; family Phormidesmidaceae; genus Nodosilinea. Next base: position 1,063 of record SLIY01000331.1, on the reverse strand, counting down.
CCCCGCTGCCCATGCAGGGTCACCGCCACCACCGGGGTACCACCCTGACGCCGCTGGATCGGCACCTGGGCCACCAGCCCATTCGCCGGTTGGGAGGCCGCCACCGGGGCAGTGGTCGGTTGAGAGGTCACCGGTTCACGAGAGGCCTGGGCCTGGGCGGCGGCCAGGTGTTGTTGGTACTCCTGCACCTTGGCTTGGGCCTGGCCATGGTTGGGGCTGTGGCTAGGCACCTGCTGCATCAGGGCGATCGCCTGTTGCCAGCGACTGGCCGCCAATTCCCAGTCGCTAGCAGATTGGGCAGACTGGCCAATTACCACGGCACTGCTGGCCCGATTCACGGCCTCTCGAAATCTATCGGGCTGCTTTTGGGGCTCAGGGGATGGCTCCGCTGCTGGCGGAGCTGGATCTACCGCTAGGGGCAGGGCCTCTGGCGCTGAGGGATCTTGTAAGGCTGCGTCTTGTCGTCCTTGCCCATCGGTAGGATCTGTGCCCAGCCATAGATTCGCAGCGATGCCACAGCTGGCTAGCATCCACCCGCCCCCCAACAGGCCCAGAGTCTGAGTTATTTTTCCGAAGCAACCGATGGTGCGTTTTCCCATACCGACGATCTAGCCAATCACCACAACACCAGTCTATGTATTCAAGATGCCCCTTGAGGTCAAAAAAGTGTCGCCCTGGATAGAATAATCTGTCCTCAACGATCACAGGGCTAGGCGCTTAACCGTGAGTATGGCCATCGTCACATTGGTTAGGACATCAGAAAACCCAGATGAACGGTCAAGCGGTTGAACGCTCATCTGGGAAATGTCTCAACCTGACTGGCGCAAGCCATAAAAACAAACGGTAGCCTTGGGTCTAAGCGCAGTTTTGGCCTTAGGATAAAGAGCGCCCAGTGCAGAGGATTGAATGGCCATGGTTTTTCCAGACGCCCCCCCCGCTTGTCTTGTTTTAGCTGATGGTTCGGTGTTTCAGGGTTGGTCCTTTGGGGCCTCCGGCACCGTCATGGGAGAAGTGGTGTTTAACACCGGCATGACCGGTTATCAAGAGGTGATGACAGACCCTA
>SLIY01000011.1 GCA_007135385.1 Leptolyngbyaceae cyanobacterium CSSed165cm_216 | reverse complement strand
GCGATCGCCTCGGGCGTCACCACCATGATCGGCGGCGGCACCGGCCCAGCCACGGGTACTAACGCTACCACCTGCACCCCTGGGGCCTGGAACATCTGGCGGATGCTGCAAGCTGCCGATGCTTTCCCGATGAACTTGGGCTACATGGGTAAGGGGAACAGTGCCCAACCCGAGGCCCTGGTGGAGCAGGTGAAAGCCGGGGCGATGGGCCTGAAGCTGCATGAGGACTGGGGCACCACCCCGGCAGCGATCGATACCTGTTTGGGGGTGGCCGACGAGTATGACGTGCAGGTGGCGATCCACACCGACACCCTGAACGAGGCGGGCTTTGTGGAAAACACCATCGCCGCCTTTAAAAATCGGGTGATCCACACCTACCACACGGAAGGGGCCGGGGGGGGCCATGCCCCGGACATTATTAAGGTGTGCGGTGAGGCCAATGTGCTGCCCTCCTCCACCAACCCTACCCGCCCCTACACCCGCAACACCCTGGATGAGCACCTGGACATGCTGATGGTCTGTCATCACCTCAGCCCCAGCATCCCCGAAGACATTTCCTTTGCCGAATCGCGGATTCGCCGGGAGACCATCGCTGCCGAAGACATTCTCCACGACCTGGGGGCCTTCAGTATGATCGCCTCTGACTCCCAGGCCATGGGCCGGGTGGGGGAAGTGATTATTCGCACCTGGCAGACCGCCCACAAGATGAAGGTGCAACGGGGACCGCTGGCGGCGGATTCGGCACGCAATGACAACCACCGGGCCAAACGCTACGTGGCTAAGTACACCATCAACCCGGCGATCACCCACGGCATTGCCGACCAGGTGGGCTCTCTGGAGGAGGGGAAGCTGGCGGACATTTGCCTGTGGAAGCCCGCCTTTTTTGGGGTGAAGCCCGAGATTGTGATCAAGGGGGGCGCGATCGCCTGGGCTCAGATGGGCGACCCTAACGCCAGCATTCCCACCCCGCAGCCGGTGCACATGCGACCCATGTTTGGTAGTTTTGGCGGTGCGATCGCCGCCACGTCCCTCAGCTTTGTTTCCCAGGCTGCCATGGATGCTGGAATTCCGGCTCAAATTGGCTTAGCCACCCCAGCGGTGGCTGTTGCTAACTGCCGTCAGCTGAGCAAAGCCGACATGAAACTGAATGACTATCAACCCCACATGGAGGTGAATTCAGAAACCTACGAGGTGCGGGCCGATGGAGAGTTGCTCACCTGCGAACCGGCTGATGTATTGCCGATGGCCCAGCGGTATTTCCTGTTCTAGGCGATAGGCCTAGGTAATAGGTGTCTATTTATGAGACCAGACTTTCCGTTTACGAGTCTAGCGTTTATGCTGTTGAGCCTCAAGATAAGATTAATTTGATCTGGGTATGCGATCGGCTTAGTGTAAGTCTCCTGTAGGAACCCACCCCTGCCCCTCCCAGGAGGGGCAGGGGTAGGCTGTTTGCCCAAAGTATTATATTTTTCGCGGGACCGGCCCCACCTGGAAATCGCAGTCGTTGACTTTCATCCTGGTGAGCAACTGCGACAGGGGTCTCTCCACTAGACTGTCTCTTTGTGGGACTATTCTTGCCATCTACAAGACCCAATTATGGACATGTGAGACATAATCTGGGATCAAAAAGGTGATTGATTCGATCAAGTCAAAGGAGTGGAGTAAGGTGACTTCTGGAAAAGTTTCTCCCAGTGGTGGGAACTGTCCACCCTACGGCAACTACTGATGGGCACGGCCCTTTGCCCATCCTACGCAGAGGGAAAATCTTTCCTATAAATGTCCTAAGTCTGGCATAACCCCGCGCCTTAATTAATCTCCTTGTGAGACTTGTATTGCTCACAAGGAGTCTATTGATAATATGGCTGAGTCTAGATTTGAGCAATGCTGGCGTTTGAGTCTCTCGGATGCCAGCGCCGACCCATGGTTGCTGAGGGAAGTCCGTCATCCCTTGGGGAACTGGATAGAATTAGAGTGACATCGGTTTAATGCGTCTAGGTAGATGCGATCGCGCCAGGGGTAGGGTGGCAAAGAGCCTGAAAAGGGCCTGGAAAATTAGTCCAATTTTAGTCCGGCCTGAAATTGAATCTTATGGAAGTCCTAGTCTAAAAGGATTTCAAGGATTGGAATATTTGCATTCCCCACAACTACTCAAGCGTCACACCAAATTGGCACAGTTTACGTGTTGACTTTCTTTTTGGGCAGAGCTGCTAGAGCCTTGAGTCTGCCTTGCAGTAGCAACCCAGCTTGATACATTTGTCTTGCATCAAGACTTAGGTGGCTATTAGGCGGAATAGGCATCGGGCCGCTGTCGTCGCCTCAAAATTGCAGTCGTAGACCATACTTGAAATACGCTTATACCTGAAGCCAGCAATGACAGCTATCCTTGCGACTCCTCTCAGTCAAATTGAACTCACCCCAGGCAGTGCCATGATTTCAACCATCTAGGTTCCATGCGCATGAATCGCCCTGATCTTGCCAAGGGTATTGAACCAGACAGTTGTTTTTATATTCAAAGCGCCCAAGCTGGACAGGGGATTGGTGCTAGCATCCCTCAAGATTTTCCGCCAGATTTAGCTTTAGACGTTGATATCGCTAACCGCTCTGACATCAAGTTGCCAATCTATCAGGCGATGGGGGTCCCGGAAGTGTGGCTCTGTCGTCAAGAGGAACTGACCATCCTCATCCTGCAGGCGGGCAAGTATCAGCATCAAGCCACCAGTCATGCTTTTCCTGCCATTTCTATGGAACAGATCAATCAGTGGATTCAACTCCGCAAAACGGGGACAGACTTAACGGTAATTCGAGCCGTTCGGCAGTTTTGCCGCAATCTTTAGGCTCAAACATTGCCGAAATCTTACAGTCCCACCATTCACGGAATATCGTGCTTAGGATGGAGTCACAGTAGACCACAGCTTGCAACCGCATGATTGATCGCCCCTGTCCCTAACTGGTAATACCATTGCTCAACCATGCTGAAAAGTTACGAAGCTCTCTATGAAAACGGTCAGGTAACGTGGCTGACCGATCAGCCCAACATCACCACGGCCCGCATCATTATCACCATCTTAGAAGAACCTCCAGCGTCTTCCCGCCGTGCTGCGCCAGGGTCCATTGCAGGTAAGGCAACAACGCTAGGGGATTTGGTTAGCCCCATCGTTAGCGAAGGAGATTGGGAGTGTTTGATGGGATCGTGCTAGATACCCATATCTAGCCCGCTCTGCGGGCACCCCTCCAAAGGAGTGACGGTTTAAATGTCTATTGTTATATCTAG
>SLIY01000386.1 GCA_007135385.1 Leptolyngbyaceae cyanobacterium CSSed165cm_216 | reverse complement strand
GAGACGCGATCGCGCAGGCGGGCAACTTTAACTTTCTGTCCGATCTCTAAACCCATGACTGCTAGGGGCTCCAACTGCAATTCCAACGATAAAACCAGATCACAGTTTATCAGCGTCTTGCTCCGTAGTGATCTATGGTAAAGCGGTAAATCTACCGTGGCAGATAATTGCCATGGTTCAGACTGGTACTTGGGGACAGTCCTGATCCTAAGTCTATCGGGTCTAGCATCGGCAGTAGGTAGACAGACGCTTCTGGAGACGGACGCTTCTGGCCAGACAAAAGCATCGTATTTTTGAGATTTGGGTAACCGCAATGTTGGCAAAACGAATTCTTCCCTGCCTAGATGTGAAGGCCGGCCGGGTGGTCAAAGGGGTTAATTTTGTCGATCTTCGAGATGCTGGTGACCCCGTGGAGCTGGCCCAGGCCTATAACCAGGCCGGAGCCGATGAGCTGGTATTTCTCGACATTACCGCCACCCACGAGGACCGCGACATTATTTATGACGTGGTTTACCAAACCGCCGAGCAGGTATTCATTCCGCTTACCGTAGGGGGTGGCATCCAATCCTTAGAAACAATTAAAAAATTGTTAAGGGCTGGAGCCGATAAGGTCAGCATTAACTCAGCGGCAGTAAAACGGCCGGAGTTTGTCAACCAAGCCAGCGATCGCTTTGGGTCACAATGTATTGTTGTGGCCATTGATGCGCGCCGTCGGGCGGGGACAGAGTCCGCTGGGTGGGATGTGTACGTGCGCGGGGGACGGGACAACACCGGTTTAGATGCCGTAGCTTGGGCCGAGGAGATGGTACGGCGGGGCGCTGGAGAACTGCTGATTACTAGCATGGACGCCGACGGCACTCAAGCTGGCTACGACCTAGCCCTGACCCAGACCATTGCCCAACGGGTACCTGTGCCTGTGATTGCCTCAGGTGGAGCCGGTAACTGTCAGCACATTCACCAAGCCCTGACTGAAGGTCAGGCAGAAGCCGCTTTATTGGCCTCGCTGCTCCACTACGGCCAACTCACTGTGGCTGAGGTCAAAGCTTATCTGCAAGCCCATCAAGTGCCGGTGCGGTTGACCTAGGTTTCGGCCCCTAGCGTCCCCGCCAGCATCTCAAGGAAATCTGAAGAGAAGATCTGAATTCTTTCTATGGAAAGGCTGTTAGTTTTATTAAAGCCTGTTACGATGTGTAACATAAGGCTTTGATATCTGAACGACTTACTTATATCTGCTTACAGCATTTTCTGTTTTATGCTTTTCCTCATCCTGGCTATCGTTATTGCACTTGTGGCTTGGGCTTTACGCCTGATGGAACAAGCTGTCAAAGGTCAGGAATTCTCCCTGATGTTGGCTGGCTTCTTGGTGGCCTCTTCCGCTGCGGCCATGATGGGAGTGTATTTTTTGATGAGTAATTATCTGCTCTATCGTAACCAGGCCTTTCAGATCGAGTCATTTGCTATTCAGCAACCGGTCTACACTAGTGCCTCCCTACCCGATCGGGGCGAGTTTGCCAAAGACTGGTTGTCTCAGACCCAATAACGGGCCTGAGCAAGGGCTACAAGGTTCAAATTGTTACAGTTCTGGAACTGATCTTGAGTTAAGCATGGGTTGACCTTAGTATCTGGGCCATATAGGCTGCTTTCATTCAGATACCTGATCAGGTTATTAGGGTCATGACAAGAGCTATGCTGCTCCTCCCAGAACTGGCCGAAATAACACAAGAACCTTGAAGTCAAGAACCTTGAAGTGATGATAGAAACCATTGAAACCATTAATGGCGCTATCAATGGCGTTGTTTGGGGCCCTCCCTTTATGGTGCTTCTGATTGGCACCGGACTATATCTGACGATTCGGTTACGGTTTTTCCAATTTACTCATTTGATTCCAGCTTGGAATCAGACTTTCGGCCAACTGTTTTCCGGACGGTCCAGTGACGAGCCGGGCGCGATTACCTCCTTCCAAGCGGTTGCCTCAGCCATGGCTGGCACCATTGGGGTGGGTAATATTGCCGGGGTCAGTACGGCTATGGCTCTGGGGGGTCCTGGGGCTGTTTTTTGGATGTGGATGTCAGCCCTGGTGGGGATGGCCACTAAGTTTGGCGAAGCGGCCCTCGGGGTCCGTTATCGTGAGATCGATCCCCAAACTGGAGAAGTTTCCGGTGGGGTAATGTATTACATCGAGAAGGGGCTGGGCCAAAACTGGCGTTGGCTGGCGATTATCTACGCCCTGCTATCTGGGTTGGCAGCTTTTGGTATTGGCAACATGGTACAGGCCAATACTGTTGCCGCTGAGCTAGAGACTCGCCTGGGTATGCCCCCCGTCTTGACTGGCATTATTGTTTTGGTCCTGGTTGGTTTGGTCACCCTAGGGGGCATCAGCCGCATTGCCAAAACCACTGAGAAGATTGTGCCTACCATGGCGGTGCTTTACATCATTGGGGCCACCCTGATTGTGTTGGTTAACCTGCCTCGGGTACCTGGGGCGATTGGCTCGATTTTTTACTACGCCTTCAATCCCAGCGAAGCCTTGGGTAGTTTCCAAGGGGCTGCCGTGGGTATGGCCGTGCGCTATGGAATTGCCCGTGGGATTTTCTCCAATGAAGCCGGCTTAGGGGCGGCCTCTATTGTTCATGCCCAAGCCCGAAACACCCCTGCTCGCCAGGGGATGTGGGGGATGTGGGAGGTGTTTATCGACACCATCATTGTCTGTACGATGACCGCCCTGGCCATCCTAGTGACTGGTAGTCTAGAAACTGGTGAAACGGGTGCTGTGCTCGCTTCTTCAGCGTTTGATACGGCTTTGCCTGGGTTCGGTGGCTGGGTTGTCACCATCGGGATTGTGCTGTTTGCCTATTCCACCATGTTGACTTGGAACTTTTACGGCGAAAAGAGCTGGGAGTATGTGTTTGGTCCCCGGGTCGTTTTTATCTACCGTCTGCTGTTTTTAGCCTTTTTGTTCATTGGATCGATTGGTGGTCTGGTCCTGATTTGGGATATTGCTGACACCCTGAACGGGTTGATGGCTGCGCCTAACTTAATTGCCTTGCTGATGCTGGCGAGTCCGCTGGTGAGTGAGAAAAACCGCTACCTGCGGGAAGAAGCGGCGGCCGGGTCCAGTGAGCCTGTGAGTGAGCTGTAAACTGCTTGCAGCTGTGATCTAAGCTTGGTGAGCGCTTTAGGGTTGCGGCTTTAGGGGACTTCTGGAAAACGTTCTCCTTAATGGTGGGCAATGCCCACCCACCCCTGTCAAGGTGAGCTTCGACCTGAGTAG
>SLIY01000284.1 GCA_007135385.1 Leptolyngbyaceae cyanobacterium CSSed165cm_216 | reverse complement strand
GCTGAAAAGTATTGCACCAAAGTTTGGATTGCTGATGGGGGATGGATTCAATTTTATGGACTCCCTTTTCCAACCAGAATGACAGTGATTCGGTTAACTAATGGCGATCTTTAGGTGCATTCACCCATTGCTGATCAAGAAGGGCTTTCTGAATCTGTGGCCGCGCTTGGTTCTGTTCGTCATTTAATCGCACCGAACTGGATACATTATGCTTGGGTTCCATCTTGGCAGCTTCGTTTTCAAGCAGCACTTACATGGGCTAGTCCCGGAGTAGTCAAGCGTGCCGAGAGTAAAGGGATGCAGTTGCACTTTGATCGTGAACTTAGCAATGATGCTCCGATCGAGTGGGCGGCAGAAATTGACCAACGACTTGCTGACTCGGGCTATCATCGGGAGGTGATTTTCTTGCATCGTGTGAGTAGGACGCTCATATTGACTGACCTAATTGAGAATTTTGAGAGAGACAAAATGCCTTGGTGGACAAGACCGTTACTTAGACTGGGTGGTGTCTGCGCTCCTAATGGAGGGATGCCACGCGAGATGGCTGCCAGTTTTCGGCGACATCCACAGCACTTAAGGAATTTAGTTGATACTATGATTGCGTGGAATCCGGAGCGAGTGATTTTGGCTCATGGTCGTTGGTATCCAACAAATGGTTCTGCCGAGCTGAGCCGCGCTTTTTGTTGGGTTGAATGACTTTTAGTTTCTCTGATCAGCGGGATATTGGGGTTGTGCGATCGAGTGAGTCCAGTCAGCATCCTATACCCTAGCCCTTAAATCGTCCGCATCAGCTCTGTGGTGACTGTATCAGTCGGGAAGAGACTTTCGATGCGTAGCTCTTGCAGGGTAATGTCCCGGGGGGTGCCCAGGGTGGAGATGATGGTAAAAAAACTCAGGCGCTGACTTGCTTTGACAAAGGTGACGGGCAGTACTGGCAACGCACTGCCAACGGGTAGGCTAGCGGTGGCTGGTGTTGGGGCTGGTAGGTCTGCCTCTAGCGATCGCAGCAGTTGAGCTGTCGGGCTGTCTACCGCTTCTCCTTGGGCCTCTTGCTGTAGACGTTGGACCAGGGAACCGGCAATGATCTCCCAATCCTCCACGTAAGGCCGCAAGCCCTGGGGATGGAGCATCAGCCGCATCATATTTAGGGGCTGCTCAAAGTAGCGGAATGATTTGGAAAATATTCCGATGTTTTTGCTGGTGGCACTAGGCTATGGGCTGTTGGGGGGTAGCGCCGGTTGGGGAGCGGTTTATTTGGGGATGTTTGCGATCGCACGGACAGCCCATACGCTGTTTTACCTGGCGGGGCTACAGCCCTGGCGGTTTTTAGCCTATCTGGGTGGGGTGGGGGCGACAGGAGCAGTAGCGGTTCACTGTCTTGCTCTGATCCTCAGACCATAATGGGCTGGAGTTAACTCCGATGTCGAATCAACAACGCTTCGATGAGCTGCTGGGCAGTTTCCAGTCGTTGCGGATCCTCTGACTGGGCTACCCAGGCCGCTAGTTCATTCAGCGCCCCATTCACCAAATGGGCAAAGCCTTCCGCATCAACCACCTTGAGATCCCCCTCTGCTACCACCAGCTGAATCGACTCTTGCAACAAGCCAAACCCATACTGATCGATTTCGATCAGGCTATCTGCCGCCAAAACAGCGGGGGCTTCGATAAACACCAGCCGCCGCAGCTCCTCCTGTTGAGCCACCTCTAAAAAGGCTTGACAGCCGACCACCAGTTGCTCCCAGTTGGTCTTCAGCGGCTCAATGCGGGTGCGGATGTGGACAGTGATTTCGCCGTAGGCTTCCACCACCACCGCTTTAAATACCCCCAGTTTGTCGCTGAACTGGTGATACAGCGCCCCTCGGGTGATCCCCAGGTCGCTGATGATGGCCTCGGTGCCGGTGGCAGCATAGCCCTGGGTGGCAAACAGATGCCGCGCTCGATTCAAAATGGCGCGGCGGGTACGGCGGGTTTGCTCGGCTTTAGTCAACTTGGGAGACATGGCGATCGCACAAAGACATTCAAACAGTCTGTATCTTGACAGCGCAAGATGGAGGCTTTACCTTTAGATACATACAGATTGTATCTTTTATGAGGGGTTCCTCAAAGGGAAGCTATGTCTACGTCGCTGACGACTCGAAAAGCTACGATCGCCGATATTCCCTTTCTCACCCAAATTGAATACGAAGCGTCGTTACCGCCCCTCGATCACTGTTTTTGGGAAGACCTGCTAGAGGGCACGGGCACTACGGCCCTGGAGTTTATTGAGGCAGAGTTACGGACGGATGCCTCGAACTGGGGCAATGTTAATGACTTTATCGTTCTGGAAGAACAGGGCCAGCCTATGGCAGCGGCGGCGGGGTATGCCCCTAACCCAGAGGATTACTGTCCGCTGCGGTTATCCCGGTTAGATGCGATCGCCGAAGCTCTAAACTGGTCAAGCACCACGGCTTCTGGGTTTTGCGATCGCTACGTGGGGCTGTTTGGCGGGGATGTGACACCCTTTTTCCTCACCCCTTACGTACCTTGGATGATCGAGAATGTGGCTGTCCTGCCTACCGCCCGAGGCCGGGGGCTAGGGAAGGCATTGCTGAAAGCGGTGTTGGAGGAGGGGCGATCCCAGGGGCACTCTCACGCCGGAATCATGGTGATCAACGGTAATGACCGTGCCCGTCACACCTATGAATCTGTCGGGTTCAAGCCTTACCAAGGCTTCTATGTCGACTACTTTCTAGATCAGTTCAACCTCGAATTTCCAGGGGTGACCAAGTTTGGCCTTTGCCTCAATTGAATCTCAGATGACTATAGGAGAATTCTGAGGTCCTGGGGAACCATTCTAGTCGCTGGTGCCAGTCACGGCATCGGGTTAGCTGTAGCCCCAGCGACCACAGCACTGGCGCTGGCTGTCTTCCCTACGCTGCGGGATTAGGGCATTCAGTCTCCTGGGCCTGTAATCGGCGGCCTACCCACGTTGCCAGATCAGGCCGTCCAGCGTCAATCAGCGCTTTGTCGCGAATTCGGCAAGAATCGCACCGTCCGCAGGGTTCTTGGCCTCCCTCGTAGCAGGACCAGGTTTCTGCGATCGGCACGCCCAGGCGCAGAGCCCGGTGGACGATATCCACCTTGGAATCCATCACCAGGGGGGCGACCAGTTGGGGGGCGTTGCCCGCTAGCCCAGCCTTAGAAGAAAGCTGAGTCAGCTGCTGAAAGGCGGCCAAATACTCGGGTCGACAGTCGGGGTAGCCGGAGTAGTCCACGGCGTTGATGCCCAGGTAGATGGCTTCTGCCTG
>SLIY01000180.1 GCA_007135385.1 Leptolyngbyaceae cyanobacterium CSSed165cm_216 | reverse complement strand
TTGACGGCTAAAATGGCCGCCTGCACGGCATCAAGACGGCTATTGACCCCGATCGCTTCATGGTGATACTTAATCCGACTGCCATGTTCCCGTAGCATCCGCAGGGTAGCCGCTAGGTCTGGATCATTGGTGGTGATTGCCCCGCCATCCCCACAGCCCCCTAAATTCTTGGTGGGGAAGAAGCTAAAACAGCCCACATGACCAATACTACCCACGGATTTACCCTGCCACTTGGCCCCAGTCGCTTGGGCGCAGTCTTCGATCACGGTTAGATCATGACGAGCCGCAATCTCCAATAATGGCCCCATATCCACTGGACGACCAAACAGATGGACGGGCATGATTACGCGAGTGCGATCGTTAACAGCTGCTTCTACCTGGGCCACATCCAGATTAAAGGTGTCAAGCTCAATATCGACAAAAACTGGGGTAGCGCCAGTGGCACTAATGGCTTCCGCCGTCGCAATAAACGTAAACGACGATGTAATTACTTCGTCCCCAGGACCAATGTCTAAAGCCCGTAAGGCCAGGTATAGTGCATCAGTGCCGGAGTTGCAAACAACACACTCCTGGGTGCCCACATAGGCACCAAAAGCTTGGGCAAAGCTTTCGACCACTGGCCCGTTAATGTACTGACCAGAGGCAAGCACCTCAGCAACAGCGGCATTAACATCGGTTTGAATCTGTTTGAATTGCTCCGTTAAATCAACGGGAGGAATGACAGTCACTCGCTCGCTCACACTCACTCACTGGATAGGCTTAGTGTAACCTACCGATGGAAGACAAAGACGGCCTGTCAGATGACTCGCGATACCAGCACAATAGGTTGAGAGATTGGCAATTACTGGTAGACCTACTCCCTTGCCGTCCTCAAATAAAATAAAGCATTCGTGACAATACCCCTTCAGCTGTTCCCCAAACCCTGATGCCATGATCCAGTCCCAGCCCATGGAGATTCATACTCGGTGGATGCACCGGTGCCTAGAAATTGCCCAAAAGGCCGCTGGCCAGACCGCGCCTAATCCTATGGTAGGGGCGGTGATTGTAGATCAGGGTTTGGTGGTGGGGGAAGGCTTTCACCCTGGGGCAGGGCAGCCTCACGCTGAGGTGTTTGCCCTTCGCCAGGCTGGTGACAAAGCCAAAGGGGCGACCCTTTACGTCAACTTAGAACCTTGTAACCATACCGGGCGAACGCCCCCCTGTACCCAGGCCTTAATGCGGGCTGGCGTCGGTCGTGTGGTCGTTGGCATGATTGATCCTGACCCTAGGGTGGCCGGAACTGGGATCCAAGCCCTGAAAGCAGCCGGTATTGATGTGATCGTTGGGGTAGAGGAAGCTGCTTGTCAAGCCCTCAATCAGGCTTTTGTACAACGGATTATTCATCAGCGTCCTCTGGGCATTTTGAAGTATGCCATGACCCTCGATGGCAAAATTGCCACTACCACAGGTCATAGCCATTGGGTAACTGGCTCTCAAGCCCGAGCCAAGGTACACCAGCTACGAGCTATCTGTGATGCTGTGGTGGTGGGAGGAAACACCGTTCGCTACGACAATCCTCACTTGACTACCCATGGCCACAGTGCCCACAACCCGTTGCGGGTTATTCTCAGTCGGCAACTGCAGTTACCCCTAGAGGCCAACCTATGGCTAACCACCACGGCCTCAACCCTCGTGCTCACAACTCCCCAGGCTGACCCAGAGCGATCGAAGGCCTTAACGGCTGCTGGAGTTGAGGTGATTCCCCTACCAACCCTGACCCCGGCTACGGCTACTCAGTACCTCTATGGACGAGGCTGTGCCCAGGTGCTGTGGGAATGTGGCGGCACTCTTGCGGCTTTGGCCATTCAGGATGGGGTGATTGATAAGGTTTGGGCCTTTGTGGCCCCCAAGCTGGTGGGCGGAACCCAAGCTCCAGGACCTGTAGGGGACTTAAACATCACCACAATGACTAGCGCCCAACCAATTAGGGACGTCACTTGGCACGCCCTAGGGGATGATCTCTTAATTGAGGGCTCCCTGCGAGCTGTGCCCCAATCTCATAAGGACTCAAGCCTGGGGATAAACTCGCACTAACCGTGGTACATCCTGGATAAGCTGGCGGCTGTGCATGACGGCATCTAACGCCAACCGTAAATCTTCTTTACCCCGAAAGGTGTCAAAGCGCTGCTGCACTTCCCCTTGGTCAAATAGCAGCAATGTCGGCAGGGTCGATAATCGATAGGTGTTGGCTAAGCGCAAATTTTCATCGGCATTAACGTCTACCAGCTTCACATAGCCAGCCCACTCGGTTTGAAAATGGTTGAGCACTGGGGTAATCATCCGACACAGGCCACACCAGGGAGCCCAAAAATGGACTAGCACCAGTACGTCAGATTCTAAAACGGTGGCACTAAAGGTGGTTTCAACAACAGAAATTGACATTTAGATCAGTAAAAACTTTGTTAACAGGGTAAGAAGCTTGACTTGAAAAGTTCAGTGAGGTGACTCTGACGGATCAATCATCACCTCCAGTAACTTTACTTAAAAAAATTGCAAAGGCTTTAATAGGGATCATTGTAGAACAGTTGAGATTGGAAGTTAATGGGCAAGATCGGAGATTTTTCACGATCCGTAACATAAGCTACCGATAAAGCCCTACTGAGTACCAGGTCTGGGAGCAAATCTACTCATTACTGTTTACATTCTTTTGCATTCTAGGTAATGTCCTGATGATGGGAGGTGAATGACCAGATGATGCCAGGTGCCTAGCGTACCGATACAGGTCTCAGGTTCTGCCTTCGGATACCCTACCCGTCGTCATCACTCTAGGGTCTTGGCGTACTGTACCGGCGTTATCGCGGCCAGCAGAAGGTATGAATTTGGCTAGGCTGATGATTCTGCAGCAAGGCCAGGGCTTGATCGCTGGGCAGGGGCTTAGCGAAAAAATAACCCTGCCCATAGTCGCAGTGTTCTCGCTGTAACATGGCTACCTGGGCCGCTGTTTCCACCCCTTCGGCGATCACGTCCATGCCTAATTGCTGCCCTAGAGTCAGGATCGTATGGATAATGGCTTGATCCTCATGACTTTTTTCAAGGCGTCCGACAAAAGATTTATCGACTTTCAGGGTATCCATGGGAAAGCGGTGGAGATAGCTTAAAGACGAATAGCCAGTGCCAAAATCATCAATGGCTAACCGTAGATCCAGGGCCTTTAGTTTCAGCATTAGGTCAATAGCGGCATCCACATCTCCCATCACCATGCTCTCGGTAATTTCAAGCCGGATGCAGTTTCCCCTGACTTTGGTGTCTAA
>SLIY01000148.1 GCA_007135385.1 Leptolyngbyaceae cyanobacterium CSSed165cm_216 | reverse complement strand
GACTCAGCCATGCCAAGTTAGATCACCATGTCATCAGGCAGAATCGCATTCTTTAGGACCACCACAATGCCGCTACGAATGTAGAAGCCCAGGTCTTCCCGTTCAGCCTCCTGTACATTTTCCTTATTCACAATATGCACATTGCGGCCAATGCGAGCATTCTTGTCAATAATCGCCCGCCGAATGGTCGATCCTTCCCCAATGCCAATCGGAATTTTCCCCTGGGTCAGGCTCTGGCTACTTTCAGAGAGGGGTTCGTAGTAATCAGCCCCCATCAGTAACGAGTCTTCGATGGTGCAATCTGCATTAACCCGCTGACGCAGCCCAATCACCGAATGGTGAATTCGGCAGTTCTTAAGAATGCAGCCTTCGGTAATGCTGGACTCTGTGACCTCACAGTTTTGCAGCTTGTTGGGGGGTAAGTAACGGGCCCGAGTATAGATGGGGGCATCTTCGTGATAGAAGCTGAAGGGAGGCTGAGGCTGCATGGTGAGGGCCAAGTTGGCCTCGTAAAAGGCCTCGATCGTGCCAATATCTTCCCAGTAGCCATCAAACAGGTAGGCCTGCACATTGTAGTCAGCCGCTGAGGAGGGGATGATTTCCTTGCCGAAATCGGTTTGATCCAGGTTTTTTCGCAGCAGGTCAATCAGCACCTGCTTTTTGAAGACATAAATGCCCATGGAAGCAATGAAGGGTTGCTCCTGAGCTTGTTCTGGGCTCAACCCCAAGGATGTCGTATCCACCCGCATCTGCTCGAGGGCATTCCCTTTGGGCTTTTCAGAAAAGTCAACCACCCGACCGGTGTCATCCACCTTCATCAGGCCAAAATCGGAGGCTTGCTTATAGCCAATGGGCACCACCGACAACGTGATATCTGCATTGGTGGCCCGGTGACGCTGCACAAACAGACTGTAGTCCATTCGGTAGAGGTGATCCCCAGAGAGAATCACAAAATCTTCCACATTCCAGGAGTCAAACAGCCACAGATACTTGCGCACCGCATCCGCCGTACCCTGGAACCAACTAGGACTTTCAGGGGTTTGCTGAGCGGCCAGCACCTCCACAAACCCCTCAGTAAACTGAGAAAACTGGTAAGCACGACTAATGTGCCGGTTCAAGGACGCCGAGTTGAACTGGGTTAGCACATAGATCTGCTGAATGTCGGAATTGATGCAGTTGCTGACCGGAATATCGATCAGCCGGTACTTACCCGCCAAAGACACCGCTGGCTTGGCCCGAAATTTGGTCAGCGGGTAGAGGCGAGTGCCGGCACCACCCCCCAAAATAATTGCCAATACTGATTTCACAAGATCCCCTCGATGATCCCCGCGAATGATCTAACTGGATATATCCGTGTCACCTCTACAGTTTGGGGCCGTCGGTACTCCTTGACAAGGGGGATCAGCCAAGTTTGTGGTGGAATGTCACCCAGAACACCATCGCTTTTGATGATGGTGCCCATAAGTACTTCTAACAACGGGACATCCCCCCACCCTTTCCCCGCCAGGGCGGACACACCGGTCCGCCCCTACCGCCCTACCGCCCCATCTCCCCACCTCCCCACCTCCCCACCTCCCCCTTGCCACACCAGTACAATTGAATTATTATCGGTGCATGTGTACTTATGGGTACAACCGTTCCCACTGTTGTCTTACCAAGGCTGTGTTATGACCACTGCTACTCCTTCTAGACGTCGCGCCACGGCAACCCAAAAGGCCTCAGCTAAAACCACTCGCAGTTCTCGGTCTGCTACCCCTGCCGTGCCAGTGCTGGCGTTGGACGCCGGTAACTACGACCTCAAGTTTTATAACGGTCACGGGCATCCCAAGGCGATTCGCTCTGTCCGTTACCAACTCCCCCAGGGGCGCGATGCGGTGAGCTATTCCGACGCCTCGCCCTTGATTGAGTTACCCGACGGTCGTCGCTATCACTTTGGGGCTCAGGCCTATAAGTATCGCCGTCAGCAACAAACTGTGATTGAAAACAAGGTGGAACTGGCTCGGCTCCATCTGTACGCCTGTCTAGAACCCCTAGAAGGGGAGGTGTCTGAGTATGGCCTTCACCTCTATGTATCGACCCCTGACCCCGCCCGCCATGGAGAACCGATGGAAGAGCAGCTTCTGGGGCGGCATGAATTTACCCGCAACGGGATCGATTTTCGCGTCACGGTCGAATCAGTCACCCTTGAGCGGGAAGGAATCGGTGCCTACTACTACGCCAAAACCCAAGGGATGATCCCCACGAGCGGTTACACCATCGTGATTGACATTGGTGGGGGAACCTGGCTAACCCGCTTGGTAGACGCCGATGGGGAAGTCATCGATGAAAACATCATGGACCGAGGAGGGACCTATGAACTGGCCACCGCCATTAGTTTTGATCACCGGCTGACCGACCACCTGGGCAGCAGTGCTGATCCCTGCATTGTGATGGATGGGTTTCGGGTGGGCCATCTCTATGCTGACACCGGATTGGCCTGGGCCGATTGGTTAGACGAATATCTAGACCCCTGGTTTAAGGGCATTTTTCAGACCGTAAAAGCCCAGTACACTCCTTACATGCCTCGGGTCACCCGCTTTTTAGTCACAGGTGGTGGCTCCCATTTGATTGCTGAGCGGCTACAGGGCCATGAATTATTTGCAGTCATGGGCGATCCCCAGTTTGCCAATGTTCGGGGTTTATTTTTGCTGACCGGAGATAATCAACTATGCATGACAACAAAGTAAGACTCAGCCAGGATGTGCTGGAGAAAGCTGAGCGAATCGCCAACGAGTGGGGCCTCAAAAATACCCGCGCTGCTGTGGAAGCGGTGTTCCGTAAGTACTGCGATGAGTATCTCTATGGTCGTTCTGGTATAGCTGGCGGCCTACCCAGGGCCACCTTACTGGAACCATCAACGTCCTCCTATGGATCAGGCCCTGAGGGGATAGAGGTAGGGAGATCTAGCACAACCGCTGCCCCCAGCCACCAGTGTGAAGCACTGGATGCCTTGGACCAATTGCTGGCTCTTTAGGGGCAGTTTGCCTATTGTGGCGTAGACACTATGGCACAATAAAGGTTGGTTCATTTTTGCTGTAACCCTTGAGACGCCAGTGAGTTCTACCGTTCAAGCCCCGTCTAAGTCGTTTGTGCCGCCCCGGCGCGCTGTGTTTCCCTTTACCGCTGTAATCGGTCAAGATGACATGAAGCTGGCGCTGCTGTTGAACGTCATTGATCCCAAAATTGGCGGGGTCATGATTATGGGCGATCGCGGTACCGGCAAGTCCACCACCATTCGTGCCCTGGCAGACT
>SLIY01000275.1 GCA_007135385.1 Leptolyngbyaceae cyanobacterium CSSed165cm_216 | reverse complement strand
GCTAAGATAAACGCAGGTAAGGCGTTACTGAGCTAAAGCGAACCAGCCGGAAGCACCACGATACCACAAGATAAATCATTAGAATTATCAAGCAAAATATAACAAAATACTGATAAGTATTTCAGAGTGATCGCAGTCCATTGCCCGTTAATCTTGGGCTAGGTTGTCATTAGATACCCTCAAGATACTCCCATGATCAGGCTTGAGCTGGGTTAGGCTCAGTGAGCCCAATCCAGGGGTATCAACGCAAGGCGAGAAGCATACACACTGATAACTCTGTGTACAAGTCTCAGGCGATGCCCTATGCCCTTCGGGCAGGCTGCGCCAACGACAGGCTCAGGGCGAGCTATTTTCAGCACGTTCGGGCTGAGCTTGTCGTTTCGCAAGCGACATAAAACACGAAGTGGCTCCCGGAGGAAGCAAGCCCATTACTGACGAGATCTGTCCCGGCTTAAGTTGATACCCCAATCCAGCCCTATCCCCTCGACACCGCCGGGGCCGTCTATGCCCTGGCGGCCCCGGAAATGGAAGTCATCTTTTTGCACAAGGCATAGCAACAGTCGCAGTCGCCTAGTCAACGGGCATAAACTGAAACGGCTCTGCCGCCACAAATTTATTCGCCACATCGCCGCTAAACAGGTTCTGCTGACGCGGCCCCAGATCTAGCTTGCGCACCCCGGCCTCGGGCGAGAAGTCCACGTTGTTGAGGTCTACCCAAAAGATGCTGGGGGACACCACCGACTCGAAGTAATAGAGCAACTCTTTTTGGTCGGCAACCACGCGCCAGCGGGTGGTAGAGAGGTTGGGGCTATCATCAACGCTGACGCCGAACGGTGCGGAAACATTGCGCATGACGCTAAAGACTGCCGCCGCCGCTAGACGAGTGTCATTCACCTGCTCCACCGCGTTAATTAAGAAACTGGCTCGGGCGAAGCGATCCTCTGACCGACTGGTGCCGGGCATAAACATCAGGCGGTTCACTCGCGACCAGTACTGATTCATGGCCAACTGTTCTCTAAAGGTAGGCTCGTTGGTCACCACCTGATACTCGCGACTGTGATAAATCTGCTGTTCTCCGCCCACCCATTGAAAAATAGCGCTATCGCCTGTCGCGTCGGAGATTGATACGTGGATAGTCGTTAGCCGACCGGGCTGATCGGGTAAATCTGCCGTCACCACGTGAATCGGGTTGGCTCTAAGATAGTCCACGGCCTCGGCTACGGTAGCAAAGCTGTCCAGCATAAACTGTGGCCACAGGGAGAGGGAAAGCCGAGGGGTGACCCCATCATCTTCGGGGTATTGAGCGTCGGTCAGCCAGAGGGCATTGGCCATTAGGCCCGCTTCATTCAGCCCGTCAACAGTGCCAAGGTCATAGCCAGTGACGATGACGCTGCCGTACTGCGAAGTCCAGGTTACAGACCGAGGTCCGGCCAGACCACTGCGCTCCATCCCACGGGGGAAGATCCACAGATTACCGTCCCACTCAAACTTCCAATCCATGGTGCGTCCGGTCAGCACCCGGTCTTCGGGGCCTTGGTAAACGGCACGAGTGCAGGCTTCAGTGGGTTTACCATTCAGTAGCAGGCCGGCGGCGGCTCCGACCAGCGCCAGTCTCAAAAGTTTTGCAACAGTCGGCACGACATTAGTCTCCAGTCTCAAGTGCTGTACGTAACCTAATCTATGCCCTAGGGCCGGAAGGCAGAGGGCAGCAGGAGAACCCTAGACCCATCAGGGCTTGCGAATCAACCACGGGTAGGTTCACTCCCGTTGTGGAGGACTAGGGCCAGCCAGGGGGCTGCGAACAGTTAGTTGCCCCTAGGACGAGCAGAGAGGTAGCCGATCCCTAGACCACCGAAGGTAAACATAGCAGGGATCGGTATTACTGGCTAGGCCAATCCAGGGCGACCGGGGAGGACTGTTACACCAAGGCAGAAATGGGTCTATCGTTGCTGAGGGGGGCGGGTGTTGGGTGTCGGGAATGGTTGGTCGACTTATGCCGCTGAGCACTAGGGTACTGGTGGAGCGGAGTTGCGCCATGGTGTATTAGCTCTAAACGCTCAGTCGTTGGTGATCGAGCAGCTAGCGGATCTGAAACTCGCGGTAGGCGGCGAGAAAACCTGTCGAGAGAAAGTGTAGGTTGAGACTGACGTTAATGCCGCTGCCGACTAGGGCACCCACTCTTCGGCGGTGGCTTCGGTCAGTCGTCTGAGCGCCCTTTGCAGCACCACCTCCACCAGCTTCTTTTCGCCCCCTTCGGTGAGGGTGTCATCGATCATGTCGTCGAAGGTTTGGCGGTAGAGAAAGCACTGGAACTGGTGCAGGTCTGCGATCGCCCCCTGGCGCTCCCCTACATCACAGGCTACGGCCACATTGAGCACGGCCCAGGCGAACTGTTTTTCAACGTCACCGCTGGGGCAGTAGCCGTAGCCTTCGCCCACTCGATGAATGGTGATCAGCGCCAGCAAAACTGACAGGGCGGCGTTGGTGACTTCGCCCACAATGTCCAAGAAACTGGCCAGACCGCCTTCGATGCCCGTGGCCACCAGGAGACTGTCGTGCAGGGTGGTGGTGGTGCGATCGCCCGCTTGCAGGGTGATGGTGGACACCTGGCACAGACCTGGGCTAGCCCCCTGCGACTCATCCGGGGCCAAGCCAGAATAATCTCGTCGTAGATGTGGTGCAGGTCATCCACCGCGCCCAGGGGGATCACCCGGTTGAGGACACCGCTGAAGGAGGCTTCCACCGGGTCAAACAGCCGAGCCATGGGGGCGACCGGGCGCTGCACCCACTGGCCAATCTGCACCACCTTGGCAAATTCGTAGGGGCTGAGGGTAGCAGCCGGAAAGGCGGGCAGCAACACCGCCGCCATCGCCCTGGCCCAGCGCAGATTGGCCGCCTGCTGCACCAGGCTGAGCAGCACCTCTTTGAAGTCTGACTCTGATAAAAACCATTGGTGGTACCGCACCATCAGCGCTGGTGGCGATCGCAACACCTGCACCTGGAAAACTCCGTCGATGGCGTTGACCATCTCCATCTGGACCGTAGCGTAGTCCTCCTGGCTGAGCTGAAGAATTGCAAGATCGATCTTGCTGCGGCTGACCTGGAGGATGTCCCAGGACACCGACGTAAACCAACCTCCAGTATCACTGTGGGACGGATGGCTTGGCATAGATGACACACTCACCCCCGGTTGATGGGCTAGCATGGCTGCTATCAATCAATGTAAAGCAGTTAACTACTATAGACTCCCGGTTCGCTCATTTTTGAGTGAGGTCAGCCAATTAGGTTAGATTTG
>SLIY01000347.1 GCA_007135385.1 Leptolyngbyaceae cyanobacterium CSSed165cm_216 | reverse complement strand
CCCCCCGATCACACCCTGGCGGTGGATGCCACCGGTAAAAATCGTCGCCTTAACCATAGCCACTTCACGGCTTTGCAGGTCAAAAATGCGATTGTCGATCAGCAACGGCAACACTGGGGAGAGCGATCTGACATTGATGGTCAGCACCCAGATGTGCAGGTCAATGTCCACATTCGGGGCGATCGCGCCATGATTAGCCTGGACAGCTCGGGCCATAGCTTGCACCGCCGTGGCTATCGGCCTGCGGTCGGCTCGGCCCCCCTCAAAGAGTCCCTGGCCGCCGCCCTGGTCACCTGGTCTGGCTGGTCGGGGGATATACCCCTAATCGACCCCCTCTGCGGCTCTGGCACCTTACCCCTAGAGGCCAGCCTCAAGGCCCTCAACATTGCCCCTGGACTGTTTAGAGAGCAATTTGGGTTTGAAACCTGGCCTGATTTTGATGCCATCCTCTGGCAACAGCTACTCCAGAAAGCCAAAGCCAGCCGTAAACCAGACCTAGAGACGATGGTCTGGGGCTGCGATCGTGACCCCGACATCATCCAACAAGCCAGCGACAACGCCAAACGCTGTGGTCTGGAGCGCCAGATCGAGTTTTTTGAGCAGGAGCTATCAGAGTTGGTGGCCCCGGCTGACAGGGGTGTAATTCTCTGCAACCCGCCCTACGGCGAGCGCCTGGGCCAGGGGGAGGACTTAGGTCAGTTTTATCGCCTCTTGGGGGAGGTGCTCAAACAGCGATTCAAAGGCTGGACCGCTTTTGTGCTCAGTGGCAACAAGGCCTTGTCCCAGCACATCGGCCTCAAGTCAGCCCAGCGCATCCCCGTATACAACGGGTCGCTGCCCTGCCAGTGGATGAGGTACGAGCTGTACTAATGACCCATTCACTCACCACAACCGGGACTTGATGATTTACGCTGCTTCTCTGAGGGGCTATCTGACTCGATTTCTGGAGATGCCGTCACCATTTGCTCTAGGGTGTAGCCTAGCTTGTCGGCGATCCCCGCCACCCAGGCTTCGTCTTGCTTGGTGTAGCTGCGGGGGGCATTGGCGGCTAGAATTAGCGCCCCTACTTGGCCCAGGGGCTGACAGATCACCCCTTGGGTGTTTTCCGGCAGGTAACCAAATTCCACCCGGCCAGGATAAATGGCCAGCTTCACCAAATACACCGCCTTGCCTGTTTCCAATACCCGCTTCAGAATCGGGCCAGGGGTGACGTCGGATTGGGACCCTAGCACCCCCCGACGCAGCAAGACACGACCCTGGTAATACACCACCAGCGATCGCGTCACCGTATTGGTGAGCAGTAAATGGGAGGCCCAGGCTAGCTCAGTTTTGACCGCTTCGGGTAAATCCTCGGCCAGGTCAAACCCCTCTTCCCCCATTAACACGACCGCCTCCGGCGGAATCGGCTGCACCCGCTGCCAGAGCAGACCGGTCAAAATCAGCAGCGCACTAAGGAT
Organism: Leptolyngbyaceae cyanobacterium CSSed165cm_216; assembly: GCA_007135385.1. GTDB lineage: Bacteria > Cyanobacteriota > Cyanobacteriia > Phormidesmidales > Phormidesmidaceae > Nodosilinea. Next base: position 1,839 of record SLIY01000347.1, on the reverse strand, counting down.
CACCCCGATCACATCCGATCGGGCCTGGGATTCGGTCAGAGCTGGGGTCAACAGCCGATTCAGCAGCAGCAGGGTACCTCCCAAACTACCGACCACAATCGGTAACAATCGTAACTCCCAGCTAGTCTTGGCTGTTGTCATCACTCCTTAGGGCTAATCGCGGGACAGCCATCAGCCGTCACCGTGCTCACGCTACTGGCAATCAGTCTACCCTGGCAGAGACTCACTATCGCCGACAATCGACCGCATGCCTTCTAGGGTGGCCGGGATGCTGCGGGGATCCATAAACATCACTTTGCTACTGTCGCTACTGCCAATTTTGAGGCCCATTTCCATATAATGCTGGGCAATTAAAAATCGCAGCGCTTCCCTGGTGCCGGGATCCTCGGTCATGGTTTTAGCAATAATCTGCATCGCCTCAGCCGTGGCCTGGGCCTGCAGGATTTGTTCTTGGCGGAAGGCTTGGGCCTTCATGACAATGGCCTTTTGCTGGGCTTCCGCATCTAAAATAGCGGCTTTTTGGCGCGCTTCTGCATCTAAGACAGCCGACTCAGCCTTGCCTCTAGCCGAGTTCACAGCGGATTCTCGCTCCCCTTCTGAGGTCAGGACGGCGGCCCGCTTTTTGCGCTCAGCCGCCATTTGCAGTTCCATCGAGTCTTGCACCGCCTTAGAGGGCACAATATCCCGCAGTTCCACCCGGGTCACCTTCACCCCCCAGGGATCAGTGGAAATATCCAGTTCCCGCAGCAGAATTTCGTTAATTTCAGAGCGGGCGGTAAAGGTTTGATCTAGCTCTAGCTGACCCATCTCAGCGCGAATTTGGGTCAGCACCAGATTGACCATAGCCGCTTGCAGATTTTCTACCTTGTAGTAGGCCTTTTCCATATCCACAATCCGCCAGTACACCACCGCATCCACGCTGATGGACACATTGTCGCGGGTAATGCACTGCTGGGGGGGCACATCCAGCACCCGTTCCCGAATGGTTTGCTTGAACACCACCTTGTCAAGAAAGGGAATCAAGAAGTTGAGGCCCGGGGTCAACTTCTTGCCGTTGTATTTCCCCAGGGTTTCCACCAGGGCTTCGTCACTTTGGTTGATGATTTTGACGGAGCTAGCGGCAATGGAGCCGCCGAACAATAAAATAATCAGAAAACTAACTAAACCACCCATAGTTTGAGTTCCTTAGAAGATTGTGGGTCATCAATGATTAAGAGATTAAGACGGGATATCTAGGCGTTCTATCCCTACGGGTTACTTCACAGTCTCAAGGCACTTTCCGGCATCACATACAAGGTATTGCCCTTGCGGCTGACCACCACCACCGGCTGATCGGCCGGAATCAGCAGCGCTTCATCATCACAGCGAGCTGACCATGAGTTGCCTTCATAGAGCACCCGCCCGGCCTGACCTGGGGGAATAGCCGTGATCGTCCGGGCTTCGGTGGAATCGAGCAAAATGCTGGGGGTACGCTTGGGCATGAACCGGCGCAGCAGAAAGATGAAGACCAGCGATAGCACTACCCAGAGGGCAATTTGCAGGCCGAACCAGGGCACTACCAACGCCACTAGGGCCACCACAAAGGCACTGAGCCCCAGGGTGGACTCCACAAAGCCAGTGGGTAAAAAGAGTTCCATCAGACAGAACACAGCACCCAAAATTGCCCAAAATAGGGGATAGTTCATAGGGAAAATGACATGGAAGCGGGCTGGAGGGGAGGCGGGGCACAGACTTTCTCTATGTTGCCCGCTGAAATCACCAATATCCTCTAGGATTAATCTATCTTTAGGGTCAGCCCTTGCGGGGCCTGATGACGTTGTCTTAAGAAATGCTGGCTTT
>SLIY01000464.1 GCA_007135385.1 Leptolyngbyaceae cyanobacterium CSSed165cm_216 | reverse complement strand
GAATGCCGCTGAGCAAAGCTGGGATTGCCCCTGTCATGGTTCCCGCTTTGATCCTGAGGGGACCATTCTGCACGGGCCAGCGGTGCAGGGGCTGGAGCGGAAAGGTTAGGACGTACCCCAAGTTCGGCCATGACTATTGCTGCGCCCATGAGCTTCTGGACATCTAAAGGTAGAACCCTGGGATCTGTATCGGCATCAGCGTTCTAATGCTAGTCAGTCTGACCATGACAGGATTTGCGACCTGGGGTTCACCGTTTACGGCCTGCGGTTCAGGGCCAGCCGTAGACCGTAAACCGTAAACCCTGTCAGCTCCTCATCTTTAACTTGATAGACCTCTAGTCCTGATCTTCAGGCGTGTTAGCCACTTGCTCCATTTCCTTAAGCGCTTGCCAGCGGAGTTCTAGTTCTTCTCGCTCCTGCTTTAGGCTACGCTCTAGCTCTTGAATTTCGTCCCGGCGGGCGGCGGTTTCTAAGGCCCGGCGGTCTACATCTTGGCTTTTGAGGGTAAGGGACTGCCGCCAGCGTTCAGCTCGCTCAATTTCCTGCTCCAGAGCTTCGGGGGTAACACCGTGGGTCAAGTACTGTTCAATCAGGGTTAACACCCAAGGGGTAGCATCTTGAACCGCCTGCACCTGGTTCAGACGATCCAACTCGACCAACACTAGGCTGCCCTCTTGAAAAGACAGCAATTTGGTGGTTTCAATCAACCGCTCTGCAGGCATCAGCATCCACGTGGCTTCAGCCGTTTGTTGGGCTAGCAGTAGCAGTTCTGCACCGCCTAAAAATGCTTTTTTTTGAACCCTTGCCAGGTACTGCATCGGTGGCTGACTCCTTGCCCCTACGGCCTTGAGTATAGCGGCTGCGGCCGCTATTAAGGTAGGCTTTGGGCGACCCAAGTTTTGCTGTTCTAACCTAGGGAGTCACCCATGGCCTGCATTATCTTTACTGACCTGGATGGCACCTTGCTGAATTCAGAGACCTATGCCTATGAGGCTACTCTGCCCACGTTAGCGAAATTAGCGGCTCAGGGCATTCCGGTGGTGCCAGTGACCAGTAAAACCCGGGCCGAGGTGGCCCAACTACGTCAAGATGTGGGGCTAACCGACCCGTTTATTGTGGAAAATGGCAGCGCCATTTATATCCCCCTAGAGCAAACCCACTTTGCTTTGCCTGCCAAAACAGAGGAAGCAGACGATATAGACGGCTACCGGGTATTGCCCCTGGGCTGTAACTATGTTACTGCCCGGGCTGGGCTCAAGGCCATTGCCCAGTCCCTAGGTCGTCCCCTGAAGGGCTTTGGAGACTGGTCGGTGGATCAGGTGGTGCAGTTGACTGGGCTATCGACTGCTGCGGCTAAACAGGCCAAGGCCCGAGAGTTTTCAGAACCGTTTATGACCCCCAAAAATGTGGCTGCCGATGACTTGCAGCAGGCCGTAGAAGCCATGGGCTTTCGGGTTGTCCTGGGCGATCGCTTTTCTCATCTGTTAGGGGATGGTGCAGGTAAGGGGGCAGCGGTCCATCGTCTGGTGAACTTGTATCAGGCGGGGAAGAACCCAGTCACCATTGGTCTGGGGAACAGCCCCAATGATCTAGATATGCTTGCCGCGGTTGACCATGGGATTGTGCTACCAGGGGCGAACGGGCCCCATCCGCAACTAGCCGATCGGGGTTGGACCATTGCCCCGGCCCCAGCCCCAGAAGGGTGGGTCTTGGCTGTGGAAGCTGCCTTAACAGTCCTGCAGGGCTAACATGCCTTTGCCTGACAGTTAGTAAAGCTCCTGTAAATCTGGGCGACCTTTAGCCCTATGGCTGATCTTGATTGGATAAACTTTCAGGGGCACTATGGCTGTCAATTCCTCCGGAGTTGTCGATTGGGATCTTATTTTTTATACAACTGGTTGATACAACCAGTGATGTATCTGGCAGTTTGAATCAGCACCTATGAATCTTGATTGGAACAGTTTAATCAGAGGGGTTGCAGCCATCCTGCCGCTGCTACTCTTGGTCACATCTAGCTATTTAGCCTTGGAATGTGTGCTGGCATGGTTCGGCCTTAACCCGAGGCCACAACCCGAGGCGACTATCCCCCCGGATCTGACCCTGGCGGTGCTAGTGCCGGCCCACAATGAGGCTGGCGGAATCAAATGCACCCTCAGCTCGATTCAGGCCCAACTGCGATCGCAGGATCGGCTTTTAGTCGTCGCCGACAACTGTACTGACGACACCGCTGCTCTAGCTCGCCAGATGGGGGCACGGGTAATTGAACGCCATAACCCTAACCAGCGGGGCAAAGGCTATGCCCTAGACTTTGGCCTGCAGCAGCTTGCCGCTGATCCACCCGACATCGTGGTGCTGGTCGATGCCGACTGTGACCTGTACCCTGGTTGCCTTGGGTTCCTAGCCCAACAGGCCAGCCAAACTGGCTGTCCGGTACAGGCCACCTATCTGATGGAAACCCCAGCTAACGGTACCGTTAAAGACGGCATTTCCGCCTTTGCCTTTAAGGTAAAGAACTTAGTGCGGCCTTTGGGGTTGTTTTATATGAAACAGCCCTGTTTGCTCACGGGTACCGGCATCGCTCTGCCTTGGTCAGCCGCTACCGCCGTTAGCATTGCCAGCGGCCACATTGTCGAAGATATGAAGCTGGGATTAGATCTAGCGCTGGCCGGATACCCGCCTCGATTTTGCCAGCCCGCCCGAGTGATTAGCCGACTGCCCAGCAGCGAAACCTCTGCCGCCACTCAACGCACCCGCTGGGAACATGGCCATCTGATCATTTTTCGCGACTATGCTGTTCGTCTGTTTAGCCAAGGTATTCGCCACCGCCAGGTGGGTCTGATTGCCCTGGGGTTAGAACTGTCAATTTTGCCCATTTCTCTACAAGTGGTCACTACCTTAGCCTTGGTAGCTCTAACCACCCTACTGGGCTTAGCCGGGGGGGGGTGGCTGCCGTTCTATCTGGCTGGGTTAGCCTTCCTGTGCCTGGTCCTTGGCCTTATCCTGGCCTGGTTAGGCTATGGCCGCACAGATGTCAACCCCCGGGAGTTGCTACAAATTCCGGCTTATATGCTGACTAAGGTTCCCCTGTACAGCAAGTTTATGGTCAAACCAGAAAGCACCTGGGTGAGAACTGAACGGGATAGCTAGGACAGCGCGGCAGAAGGCGGCAGGATGTAGGGCTTTGCGTGTGCATAGTAGACAGACGGATGAAAAAGACATCCAGACCCCCCAAGGGGTTCTGCTGTAGGACATAGGTGAGTTGCTTCTACCACGGAGTACTCGTGCCAGTTCAATCTGTGAACAGCGTCTCAAT
>SLIY01000389.1 GCA_007135385.1 Leptolyngbyaceae cyanobacterium CSSed165cm_216 | reverse complement strand
TGAGCCAGCAGCAGGGGAATATCGTCAACCCGTTCTGTGATAACGGTTAGAGGAGTTTCCATAGCCCAAATCTAACCTAATTGGCCGACCTCACTCAAAAATGAGCGAACCGGGAGTGGATAGCTCCTTAGACGATCTTCCCCCCTTTGATCCTGCCCCTTAGCTTTCCCTACCAACGTTCACAAGCTCTCACATTCCCACCCGCTGCCCCATGTCTGATTTCAACCCTCAAGATGAGCTGGCCCGCGAGCGTAACCATCTAGCCGCCGATCGTTCCCTCCTGTCCTTTGTGCGCAGCAGTCTTACCCTCATGGGCATCGGGGTGGGGCTTGATCAAGTGGTTAGTGCCATTGCCCCCGGCGGTCGTTTTATCAACATCTGGGCCTACGGCCTCAGCCTGGCGTTTGTGGGCTTGAGTGTGATCAACCTGGGGCTAGCCATCCACGATTACCAGGGAGAAATGCAACGACTACAAGCGCCGGTGTATCACTATACTCCCCGTCGAGCCTTAGGCGGCATCATGGGGCTCGCGGTGCTGGTCGTGGGCACTCTGGCTTTCCTCTGGCTGGGGCTGCAAATATGACCATGACGTACTGCAATGCCCCATTGGTCGGTTGGGTATCGGTCTTCCCCTGGGTCGATCCCTTGTCAGCGCTAGAGAAGCCAAGCCTCTGGGAAAGATGCCCTGGCAGCACCAAAGCCCTAGGAGACCGAAGAGCCCTAGGGCTCTGTCAATGCTGGGGTTTAGGGTTTGCCTGTCCTTGGCTTGGCTTCCCTGCGGTGCATTGCTTCGCTGGGGCTCACAACTCAGCGGTGCATTGCTTCGCGAATGCACCCTACGACACCCTAAAAATTAAACTTGACACTGCCCTAGGAAACCGCAGATTTAGAGGCTTGGGCTTTTCTCGCCATCACCTTAGGTCGAGCCCCCCTAGATTAAAAACAGCGTGGCTACCAACCCGGCTATCCCCAGGCTCAGAATGCCGACCACCACCACCCGGTTTAAGGCCCCCACCGACAGCATGAGATAATCTGGCCGCGCAATACTTTTAATGGCTAACCGATGTTGTACCAAGGCGATCCCCAACAACACCAGCCCCCACCCCACAAACCCCATGCCAATCAGCGTGGCCGTTTCCCTGGTGATAGCCGGGTTCAGATCGGGAAAGCGCTGTCGCAAGCTGCGAAAAATTTGGTCAAAGGCAACCCCAAAACCGATCAAGCTCAGGCAAATGCCTAACCAGGCATTGATCGTTCGTTCCGCCGCCGCCCGATTGCGCTCCTTCGCCAATTCATTGGTCGGGTTAATAGGTTCTTGAGGCATCGAATCTGTCATTTCGCCTACAGGTAATTAGATGACACAGTTATACCCTCGTTTGTCCTGAGAATAGCTCACTTTCTCCCCACCTAAAATTCAAAACCCATCCGTCCCCCTAGCCCCCGAGGGCAGACACGTCGGTCTGCCCCTACGCATCCCCCCACTCAAAACTCAAAACTCAAAATTCAACCCTTTCCCACCCTCACCCCTATGACCCAACCCAACCCCGCCACCGAACTGGCCAAAGAACGGAACCGGGCCGCTGAAGAACGCACCCTAATGGCCTGGATTCGCACTTCCCTAGCACTGATTGGTTTTGGCTTTGGGATTGAGCGGATTGTGTCCGCCATCTACCAAGCCCTGGGTGATGCCGTTAACCCGCTGCGGCTGTCGCGCATTTTGGGTCTGGCCTTCGTGGCTCTGGGTACCTTTGCCATGCTGTTTGCCGCCCTCGATCATCAGCGTCAACTCAAGCGTATTCAGCGCAACGATCTGATCTACCAATCCCGCCAGTCCCCTTCCCTGGTGGTGGCCTACATCCTCGCCGGGTTAGGGGCGATCGCCTTCCTCGGCATCCTGATCAGCCCCCTAATCGCGTAAGACCCACCCCAGCAGGGGTGGGAGGGTAGATGGGTAGGAGAGTAGATGGGTTCTACAAAGCATCCCCTCATCCCTTTAATCCCCTCACCCGTCATCCACCCATTCACCCATTCACCCATTCACCCATTCACTCTTCCCTTACTCCCATGTCCACTATCCCTGAACCCCAAATCCCTGCCTCCCTGCTCAGCAACAACGAGTTGGCCATGCAGCGTACAGAACTGGCGGAGCAACGCACGGCTATGGCGGAAAAGCGTACCGGCTTATCCCTCGAACGCACTGACCTGGCCGAATTGCGGACAGAACTGGCCAAGGAACGCACCCGCGCCGCCGAAGAACGTACCCTGATGGCCTGGATTCGCACCGCCCTGTCGATGATTAGCTTTGGCTTTGGCATCGATCGCCTGTTCACCTACCTAGATCGCACCGAGACGACTCTGACCGAGGAGCGGGTGCTGGGCCTGAGTTTGATGACCCTGGGGCTGGTGACGCTGGTGATGGCGATCGTCAACCACTGGGCTACCCTCAAGAGCATTGAATCCAGCGACTACAAGTACACCCCCACCTGGTCCCAGGGGTTGGTGGTGGCCACGGTGCTGTTGTTTTTAGGGCTGGCGGCCTTCATTCCCCTGGTGGTGGGGGGCGTGCAAATGGCAGAGGTATTTACCCTTAACAGCCGGGTGATCACTACCCTAACCGCCCTGACGATTTTCATTTTGATGCTGACTCTGGGTGTGCAAACTCCGCCCAGTAGCCTGACGACCCTGTGGCAGCAGCCCAACTTGTTGGGGCGATCGCTGCTGGCCACCCTGGTATTGTTTCCGATTGGGGCAGCGGTGATTGGCTATCTGGTACTCAGTGGCGGCGGCCAGGGGGTGGGCCGGGTGGCCTTAGGGCTGGCGGTGCTGGCGGCGGCACCGGGGGCACCGCTACTGTCTCGGCGGGCCGCGATGGCGGGTAGCAATCCAGACATTGCCATTAGCTTACAGGTCACCCTGGCCCTGCTGGCGATTGTCACCACGCCGCTGACGCTGTGGGTGTTGACCCAACTGTTTGCCCCCATTGACGCCAGTACCGACTATCTGGCCATTGCCAAGCAGGTACTCCTAGCCCAAGTTCTACCCCTAGGGCTGGGGCTAGCCCTGCGACAATTCAGCGGCAAGCAGGCGGAAAACGTCGGCCAAATGCTGTCTACCATTGCCAGCACCCTGTTTGCGGTGTTGCTGGTGTTTGCCCTGGGCATCAGCGTGGTGGTGCTGCCCACCATCGCCTGGCGCGGGCTGGTGGCCATCCCGTTGATCGTGGTCTTTGGCTTGGCCTGTGGGCACAGTCTGGGCGGGCCAGAGATCTCGGTGCGATCGGCGATCGCCACCGGCACCATTGCCCGCAATGCTGGCATGGCCCTCTTTC
>SLIY01000435.1 GCA_007135385.1 Leptolyngbyaceae cyanobacterium CSSed165cm_216 | reverse complement strand
TATTCTTTAAGGCTGAAATATCCCTAAACTATTTGAGGAGACCGCAAGCATGAGTGCCGCACTCCTAGCGATCTTAGGATGGCTTGGTTTTTTTCTAGGCTATCGGTTCTATTCAAGATGGATTGCTAAGCGGGTCTATCGCCTCCGGCCCGAGGCTATGACCCCCGCCCACGCCTATGAAGATGGCGTTGACTATGTACCCACGAAACCGCTGGTTCTATGGGGGCATCACTTTACCTCTGTGGCTGGGGCTGCCCCGATTGTAGGGCCAGCCATTGCCGTGATTTGGGGGTGGTTGCCAGCTTTTCTTTGGGTTATTTTTGGCACCGTCTTTATTGGCGGGGTACATGACTTTGGGGCCCTGTGGGCTAGCGTGCGCAATCAGGGTCGTTCCATTGGGGCGCTGACAGAAGATGTGGTGGGCAGGCGAGCCCGCAGCTTGTTTATGATTGTGATTTTCCTCGTCTTGCTGATGGTGAATGCGGTTTTTGCCGTCGTTATTGCCAACTTATTTGTCAATTTTGGCAGCAGCATTCTACCCGCCTGGAGTGCCATTGTGGTGGCTTTGGCCATTGGCTATTTGCTCTATCGTCGGGGGATGGGGTTACTTTGGCCTTCCTTGGGTGGCCTCGCCATTCTGTACTTTATGGTTTATCTGGGGGATGTGTTACCGGCCCCCGCCCTGGGAGCAACCACCTGGATTCTGCTGCTATTTGCCTACGCCTTTATTGCCTCTCTATTGCCAGTTTGGCTGTTACTTCAACCCCGCGACTACATCAATTCCTTGCAGTTGTTTTTGGGCCTGGGGATTCTTTATCTCGCGGTTTTAGTGTCTAACCCCACGGTGGTGGCACCGGTCTTTAATACGGCGGTGCCTGCAGATGCGCCATCGATAGTCCCCTTGCTGTTTGTGACTATCGCCTGCGGGGCAATTTCTGGCTTCCATGGGCTGGTGTCTTCTGGGACCTCTTCTAAGCAGTTGGATAAAGAAACCGATGCCCGATTTGTCGGGTATCTAGGAGCCGTTGGCGAAGGGTCCTTGGCCCTGGCCACGATTCTGGCCACCACCGCTGGTTTTGCCACCCTAGGGGATTGGCAGGAGTTCTACCAGTCCTTTGCGGCTGGGGGGGTCGGAGCTTTTGTGCAGGGGGGGGCTAACATTATTCATAATGGCTTGGGCTTGTCAGTGGGGTTTGCTACCACCCTGCTGGCGGTGATTGCAGTGCTGTTTGCTGGCACCACCATGGATACCGGTGTGCGCTTGCAGCGCTACATCATCCAAGAATGGGGACAGATTTACCAACTGCCTGCCCTGACCAACCGCTATGTGTCCACCTCTCTGGCTGTTGTTGCCTGCTTGATTCTCGCCTTTGGGGCTGGAGGCACCGCTGGTACGGGGGGGATGACCATCTGGCCGCTGTTCGGTACCACCAATCAGTTGCTAGCGGCGTTAACCCTGTTGGTGATCAGTGTGCTGTTGGTGAAGCTGGCTCGCCCCTACTGGTATACCCTGGTGCCGCTGGTGTTTGTCTTATTAATGACCGTGTTGGCCCTGCTGATTCAGCTGGGAGACTTTTGGAACCAGGGCAACTACTTCTTGCTGTTTCTCGATCTGTTGATCTTGGTTGCAGCGGTGTGGGTAGTACTAGAATCGGCCGTCGTCTTTAACCGGGCTCGGTTGGAGGCCAGGACTGAACAGGCTATAGAGTAGCCAAAGAGTAGCCAACGAAACCATTGCAGGATTCTGCCCAATGAAACCGATGCGCTGGTCTCAGATCTATCAGCATTTGCGCTACTGGCTGGAGGAGTTTTACCAAGCTCCCTACCGCCAGGAACTGGCCCGGGAACAGCAGGATCATAATGATCTGTTTATGTTATTGGTGTTCTCTGAAATGTTGGGGGTACCCAATCCGGTTAGTTTCTACACCTTGGAATTGCTCCCCCTGCTTTACGATGATTTCCACCAGTGGCACCAGCGCCAGGGCATGGACAAGTCCCCCTTGGATAATGTCCGCTGCTGTTAACGGCAATATTCATGGCTACTACAGGTGACATCATCAGCGCTCAACCGTGGGCGGCTTTGGGCTTAGGTCGGCAGCGGCTGATTTTTGTCGGGGGTAAAGGGGGAGTGGGTAAGACCACCACCGCCGCTACCCTAGGGCTAATGGCCGCTGACCAGGGCTGTCACTGTCTCATCGTCTCTACCGATCCGGCCCATTCCCTAGGGGATATTTTTGGGCAGTCATTGGGCGATCGCGAGCAGCAACTTTTACCCCATCTATGGGGCGTAGAAATTGATCCTGAGGCGGAAGCTGACCGCTACATTGGTACAGTCAAGCAAAACCTGCGGAACTGGGTGAAACCCCATCTCTATAGCGAGGTCAATCGGCAGATGGACTTGACTCGCTTAGCCCCAGGTACCCTGGAGGCGGCCCTGCTAGAACGCCTGAGCCACCTGATGGATGATGGTTTAGAGCGCTACGACAGAATTATTTTCGACACCGCCCCCACCGGGCACACCCTACGGCTGTTGTCCCTACCCCAGCTCATGGCTGCCTGGACTGATGGCTTACTGCGCCGTCGGCAGCAGTCTGCCGATTTAAGCCAACGGTTTCGCCAACTGGGGGACAACCAGGATTTGCTACCGAAGTCACCATCTCAAGACTGGCGGACCGAGCAAATTCACCAAATTTTAAGTGACCGTCAACGCCGGTTTTACCGGGCCCGTCGCCTGCTGCTAGACCCTGCGATGACCGCGTTTCTGTTGGTGCTGATTCCGGAAAAGTTGCCGATTCTGGAAAGCAAAAAAGCCTGGGAAGCTCTGCGGCAAGGCCAGGTCCCGGTGGCAGCCTTGGTGATTAATCGAGTCTTACCCAAAACCGCCCTAGGGGACTTTTTTGAAACTCGCCGAGCCCAAGAGGCAGAGTACTTGCGCCAGATTCAGCAAGATTTTCGCCAGCTGCCCCAATTTCAGGTGCCTTTCTTTGCCAAAGACGTTCAAGGAATTGAGGCCTTGCGTCAGATTACCCAGTTTTTGACAACATGAGGATGTCGCGGCGCCGCGATATGGACCTGCGTATGGGATTGTGTCAGCTATCACTAGGCCCTGGGCATAAATACTCTTGTCAGAGTGAAACTCATCAAGTTATTGTAACGAAAAGTTACGTTTGCATTGGATGGTGGTGAATTGATGCAGCCCACCTGAATCTTAGAGCATTACTGACCGATCGTATTTGACGAATTTGGATTCTTGCTATGCTAGCCAACCTAAGCAGTTCTTATCTGGGTCAGTCACCTGCCAGAGTCAGCGTCTTGGGTATTCTCTTCTTT
>SLIY01000228.1 GCA_007135385.1 Leptolyngbyaceae cyanobacterium CSSed165cm_216 | reverse complement strand
CAGGCTCTGGTTCTAGAGGCTCTGGGGCAGATTCCTCTGGCGCCGCTGCCGCTGGGGGAGCCTGCTGCTTTTGAATGTTTTGGTAAGCCGCCTTGGCCCACTGCAAGTAGTCTTCTGGAGATAGGGCGGCAGGAGCCGCATCCGCTGTGGGCGGAGCCTCGGGGGTCGCTGGCTCAGGTTGGGCGGTCTCAGGTTGGGTGGCCTCAGGTCCGGAGGCGTCCGACTTGTCAAAACTACGGCGAAACCAGTTGAATGCCATACCAGCGTTACCTTGGGGACGTTTTACAGTTTGTTATGATGCCACTTTACTACCCAGATAGCGTACTAGTACTGGCTAGCAACCAATGACTACCTTTACGGATGGTGTCGGGTTTCAGGTGTCGGGTGCTAGGAATAGGTGGTCGACGATGCCACAGAGTACTAGTTGACGGGGGAGTCTGTGGTTCCAGCGGCGGAGGTAGCGGCCACCTCACCGCTGACCACCCGTCGCAACACCCCATTAATGAACCGATACCCGTCCTCGCCGCTGTAGCGTTTCGCCAGTTCTACGGCTTCGTTGATCGCGACCCGGTTGGGGGTGCCCAAGTATTCAATTTCGACGACGGCTAGGCGCAAAATGTCGCGATCGATGCGGGCTAGGCGTTTGAGTTGCCAGGCTACCATGGCGGTGTTCAGCCGTTCGTCAACGTCAGCCTGGTATTTGGCAGCATTGCTGAGCAATTCCTGGGCAAAGGCGCGCACCTCTTTTTGATTGGTCAGCTGAATAAACTCAGGTAACTCTAGGGCTGTGGCCAAACGGTTAATGGCGGCCTGGGTGAGGGTGATGGCATCCTCCACCATGCTCCGACCACTGTCTAAATCGTTCGCCTTAATGTCGCTATCCATTAACCGGCTGCTACCCCGTTTTAGTTCATCGGCAGCCGTTTCGAGGGTATCTTTGGCCTCTACGGTGAGAGTGTTGACGGCTGCTTGCAGCAGCACCTGAAAATCTTGATGGGCGAGTTGGCCGGGTTTGTCAGAAAGCTGACTCATGCCCAGTAGGGCTAACTCGCGGGCAATACTGCGAGCCTGCATAATCGGTATCTCCCAGAGGCGATGCAACGGTCAGGCTAAGGCCAGGACTTCCTAACCTAACCTGACTCCATGGATAAATGAAATGAACCCCATCTTAGCAATCTTCGTCCAGGGGTATGACCGAAAGTTGCTGGTCTTGGGTGAGATCAATGGGGTCTACAGAGGTGAGATTCTGGCTCCCCTGGCTTAGGGAAATGGGGTTGCTGGGGAGACCACTATCAAAAGTAGATTCCGCTAGGGCAGCATCAATTCGCTCTGGGGGGACCGCTGCCGCCAGGTTAGGCCCCACAATGCCCCCAGAGAGGAGTACTTTAAAAGCCTCTTCGATGGAGATGGCCAGGTTGACCACATCACTTTCGGGTACTACGGCATACCAACCACTGGTGGGGTTAGGGGTGGTGGGAACAAACACACTGAGCATTTTGGGCAGACCAGGATTAGTCGCGGTCATGGCCCCGGTCACAAAGGCGATCGCCCAAATGCCGCGACGGGGATATTCCACCAATACCACCCGCCGAAAGCGGGTCTTAGAATCCTGAAAGACGGTTTGCAGCAACTGCTGCAGGGTTTTGTACACTGAGCCAGCCAAGGGGATGGACTGCACCGTGCGTTCCCCCAGGTCTAGTAGCCACCGTCCAGCAATGTTACGGGCCATCAGACCGATGATCAAAATTGCCAGCAGGGGTACGGTTAACCCCACCAGCAAGTTGACGCTATCTACCAGCCATGGGTTGAACCCCTGAAATGGATTGAGCTGCTTGGGAAAGCGCGTTAGTAGTCGAATCACCCAATTGGCGATGGTTATGGTCAGCCAGATAGTTGTGGCCAACGGAATCACCACCAGGAGACCGGCAATCAAGTCGTTTTTGAGGTCTTGCTTGATTTTTTGTAGCACGGATAAAGAATGGGGGTCTTGCCCTGATAACGGTGATTGATTGAGGATAGGAGAACCGTTTAGATCCATAAGTCCACAACAGCGATAGGTGGATGCAGCGGGCAAAAACCTGCTCTCAGGTCAGTGCGCCGATGCAAGTTGGCCTAGAACAACCCAGGTGCCAGGTTGGCACCATTGAATAAATTGCAATACGCTAACTATAGTGTAAACATTTGTATCTAAAACGATAACCAATACGACTGACTAATTTAGCCAGGCTTATCTTTCCCTATGTTTATCTTTCCCTATGGTAGATCAAACCGGTATACCACCTAACAATCCACTCCTACAGCAACTTGGCCAGGGTTGGGATAGGGGCGTTAGCCAGGACTACCCAATGCCCAAAATATAGCGGGCTAGGGTGAGATATATCAGCACCCCCAGCACATCCACGACGGTGGTGATAAATGGTGCCGACATCAAGGCCGGGTCAAAGCCAATGGTCTGGAACAGAATCGGCAGGGCTCCCCCTGTGGTGGACGCTAAAACCGAAATGGCGATTAAGCTGATGCCAACGATGAAGGCTACTTCTGCATTGCCCTGGAGTAAATAGGCCCAACCCATTACCACAACCCCTAGCATGACCCCCAAAATCAGACCGGCGATCGCTTCCCGCCGAATCACAGAGAGGGCTTGCTTGGTGGTGATGTCTGCGGTATTGAGGCCGCGGATCACCACGGTGGAGGATTGAGCCCCGACATTACCACCGCTGCCAATCAGTAGTGGGATAAAGGCGGCTAGGACCACCACCTGCTGTAGAACAGCTTCCTGGCTGCGAATCACTGTGGTGGTCAAGGTGTTGGTAATCAACAGTACAAACAACCACACTACTCGTCGCCGCGCAATATTAAATAGGCTGGCTTGGAAATAGCTATCTCCGCTTGCCTGGACGCCCCCCGAAGTATAGATATCTTTGGTGGTTTCAGCCTCGATCACATCGATCAAGTCGTCGATGGTGATGATGCCCACTAGCCGGTTTTCGGTGTCTACAACAGGGACGGCCAAAAAGTCGTAGCGCTGCACCAGGCGGGCCACATCTTCCTGGTCGGTGTCGGTGCGCACGGAAATCACATCCCGGGTCATTAGGTCACCGATGGTTTGCTCGGGGTGGCCCGTGACCAGGTGCCGCAGGGAGAGAATGCCGGTCAGCCGCCGGGCGGCGTCGGTGACATATAAGTAATAGATGGTTTCGCTGACAAAGGCGCGACTGCGGATATAGTCTAGGGCACGGAGCACGGTCCATTGCTCTTTCAGGGCAATGTACTCGGGGGTCATGATCCGTCCGGCGGTGTCGGCTCCGTAGCCCAGCAGCAGGGCGGTGGCTT